>NZ_JANSIA010000069.1:0-13078 GCF_047461835.1 Synechococcus sp. R60.1
GTTCTATTGTGACTTCCGCATTCCTCCCGGCACTGACCCTACGGGTACAGTGCGGGGCTCCTGCGATTTCTAGCTGAATTCGGCTAGGTCGTAAAAACCATGGGACCCTTTACCCCTACCTATTGGGGGCTACTACCAGACCGAAAACCTCAAACCTACAGACTAGAGCCTAGGCCCACATAGGAGCCATAGAAAAAGAGCCCAACTACCGTGATCACACCCAAACCGGCAACCACAGCCACTATCCACAAAGGGATCCTTGCTTGACTGGTCATAGCAACTGGTCTCCAAAAAAGACAGAACTAGCAGCAATTACATTCTCAGTAAACTTAGCAAAGGGGAGCAAGGGCTAGCCAAAAGCCAGCATTGTCCCCTGCGCTCTTTCCCAACTCCAAGAGCAGAGTGTGATCCTGGCCTCAGTTGAGAAAATAGCTGGAGAACAACAGCCCAACCACAAACACCAGCAGCAAACCCAGGTAAAGGGAAGTGCGGTTTAGCTCGACAGGTTGGGAGTTGGGATTCCTTTCGGGTTGATCAGCCATTGGGTTCACCGTTGAATAAACTGCATTGCAGCAATAGCTCCCAAGAAGAAAACCGTTGGGATCGCCAAGGTATGTACCGCCAGCCAACGGACGGTAAAAACAGGGTAAAAAACGGGTTCATCAGATTTAGTGGCCATAGATATCACCCTACGCAAAAAGCTCAATCAACTTACAAATTGCAACAACGAATAGTCCACTTACCCACGGGCACTCCTAGCGAGTCAGCCTCTCCAGCTCCTCCAGAGCATTGAAGCGATCGCTAACGATCGGCAACTCCTGGCGCTCTGCCGTGAAATACTCATTGGGGCGCGGGGTGCCAAAAATATCATAGGCCAGGCCAGTGCTCACAAAAAGCCAGCCTGCCAAAAACAAAGCGGGAATGGTCAGGGCGTGAATAACCCAGTAGCGGACACTGGTAATGATATCGACAAAAGGTCGCTCTCCGGTGCTGCCAGCCATGAAACTCCTCCCTAGGGTAGGGGCAAAAGTGCTTTCTGAACTTTCTGAGTCTATAACACAATGATAAGGATTTGGATGCACAACTACAAGTTACGAGACCCTTGCTTAGGCCCTTTGCTGTCAAGCCGGATCCCGTCTTGCATAGGTAAAATCTCCTAAGGGATCCCTGCGGCGAACCTTCTTACCCGAGTTTTCAGAATCTCACTGCCAAAGGGCGCAATCCCAAGGGGCATCGAGGGCTTGAGGATGGGGCGGAAGTTTGAGATAAGCTGGCCCTGAGGGGATGTTGTTGGAACAGGAGTGACAGCTATGCGGTGCTCGTGGCCCCTAGCTCTGAGCTTGTGTTGGACGCTGGGCTGGTCGGGTGTCAGCTTGCCGGCTTGGTCCCAAGGGGTGGAGCAGCAAGCCTCGCTGGCCTGGACCGACCCCTACGTGGCGGCTCTGGAACGTCAGACAGATGTGGTGATCACCCAAGAACCCCTGTCAGCCACCCTGACCCGTCTGGAATTGGCCCAGTGGCTGACGGAGTTTTTCGGCTACATTCCCAATCCCAACCAGGTGCAGGAGATTCGCGACCTGGAGCCCAACACCCCCGACTATTGGACTGCCCAAGCCGTGCTACAGGCGGGGGCCATGCGCCTATACGAGGGCAACGAGTTTCGCCCGCAAGGGGATATCACCCACCTGGAAGCCCTGGCCATTTTGGTGCGGGCTCTGCAATTGCCTGCTCCCACCCAGGCCGACATTGAGCGCTGGATGGCTCTGTACACCGATGCGGCTGATGTGCCGGAGGTAGGGCGGGCTTTTGTGGCCATGGCAGGTGAGGCGGGGCTGCTGGTGAATGTGCCGGATCCAGCTCGTCTTCAGCCCAATCGCGTGCTGAGGCGAGCAGAAGGGGCGGTGTTGTTGCATCAGGCCCTGGTGTATCGCGGTCAGCTTCCGCCCTTGCCACCCCCTGTGGCCCAGTTGCGTCCCTCCCCAGCCCGGGTGGCCGAGACTGTCCAACCCGAAATCTTCCAAACGCGGATCACTCCCGAGGGAGGAAGTGTTCCTGCAGGGGGAACCTTGACCATTGAAGCGCAGGCCACTCCCAACGGCAGGGCTACGGTTGATATCGGCGGCGTGGTTCAGGGTCTGCCGATGCAAGAGGTGCAGCCCGGCTACTACCGCGCAGTTTATAGCCTTGGTCCTCAGGATGCCGTCTTTGGCCCCGACATCAGTATTCAGTTGACCCTCAATGGCGTCAGTACCCGCGTTCAACGGCGGCTACCTCAACTGGCCTTGGGCAATGTTGCTCCTCCGCCAGTGGAATCAGTATTTCCGCCCCCGGCTCCTCTGCCGCAGCCAGCCCCTCTGACTGCAGCCAGCAATCGCTATCCGCGCATTGAGGCCATTCGCTTGGATCCCCAGCGCGACTTGGTGGAAGGGGACATTCTCACCATTGCCATTTGGGGGGAATCTGGAGGGATCGCCCAGTTTGATCTGGGGAATCTGGCCCTGAACCAGCCGATGCGGGAGGTACGACCCAACCACTACGAAGGCACCTACGTGGTAGCCCCCACCCACCAGGCCAACAATCCCACCTTGAGGATTGTGCTCACCAAGGACGGCCTCAGCCAGGAACATCGGGAGATTTTTCCTTTTTCCATCGATGGCTCCAGAGGAACCCGCTCCACCATTCAGCCGGTTTCCGCACCCGTCGCCACGGGACTGCCCCAGATTTTCAGTGTCACCACCAACAGCACCAATCTGCGCATGGGAGAAATTCTCAAAGTCACCATGCGAGGGGATCCGGGGGGGCGGGCTGCTTTTCGGATTGTTGGGGTAACGCCGGAAGTCGAAATGCGGGAGGTGGCGCCGGGCCTATACGAAACCCAGCAGCAGTTGCCCTTCAACATGCAGCCGGTCAACAACGGCATCATCGAGGTGATTTTGCAAAGAGGGGGCCAAAAGACCACCCAAACCAGCCCCTCGCCCATTACCATCGCCCCTTAGCTAGGATCCCCGAGAAGGCTAAACTGCTGCCTCAAAGGGATCGGCGCTGCGCTGGATCTGGGTAGAGAGCTTGGGGATTACCTGCAGGTTGAACTGTTGCTCGAAGACTTTTTTCTTCTCGTTTAAGCTCCACAACTCTAGGGCACAGTCGTCCTTGGGATGCCTGGGATCCAAAATCAACTCCATGCGGCGGGGGCCTTCTCCCAGGAGCTGAAAACGGCAGTGCAGGGCTTGAATGGCCTGCAGGCGGCGGCGATCCAAAGCACAGGCTATGCGCAGCAGGGGGCTCAGTTCCAGCACCACTTGGCGATCCCGCTCGTCGCTGAGGCGCTGGAAGTTCTCGTGCTTCTTCTTGGGGGGCGACTTGCGGTGGTAGCGGGCCAAGTTGGCGATCACCTCCACCTCTTCTTCGTTGAAGCCCAAGAGTTCTCCATGGCGGATCAGGTAGTAGGAGTGCTTGTGGTGGGCGGCATGGCTGATGAAGTGGCCGCAGTTGTGCAGCATGGCCGCCGCCCAGAGAAGAGCCCGCTCCCGGGATCCCCAGCCATGCAGGATGCCGCGGGTTTGATCGAAAAGGCTGAGGGCAAACTCGGCCACCCGCTCGGCATAGGGGATCTCCACCTGGTATTTTTCCGCCAACTTGAGGACGCTGCGCCGCCGCACCGAGCTGTGGTAGCGCAGCCGATCCTCAATCAGCCCTTGGCCGATCATCCAGTCCACGATCAGCCCTTCCCGCAGAGCCCGTTCGCAAAACTGGATCCGCTCCACCCCCAGCAGGGTCATCACTTCTTCCAAGATGACCGCCCCGGCTAGGATGATCTCCCCCCGCCTTTCCCCCAGGCCGGGCAGCTTTTGCCGTTCGGCCACCGTGAGGGAGCGCAGCTCTTTGATGTAGCCGCGCAGGGCTTCCAGGCTGAACTCATACCCCTGCAGGCGATGGGGGAGAGCGCCCAACCGACGGCGGGCATCCAACTGGGCCAGGCACTCGACGGTGCCAGAGGTGCCCACCAAAGGCAGGGATCCCTGTTGTTGTGAAGAGGCAAGGATCCGCTTCATCTGCTCGATGGGGGATTCCAGCATGCCGCGGATGTGCTGGCGCAGGGCTTGCAGTTCGGCAGAAGTGGGCGGGTCGTGGTGCAAAAAAGCCTGGGTCAGACGCACTGCCCCTACCTTGACGCTGCGCAGAAACTCCGGCTCTTGGCCATTGCCCAAAATCAGCTCGGTGGAGCCGCCACCAATATCCACCACCGCGTGCAGCCGGTTGTGGAACTCCATCGCCGAGAGCACCCCCAGGTAGATGCGGCGGGCCTCTTCCTGCCCCGAGATTAACTCCACCCGCAGGCCCAGCTCCCGTTCAATCCGCTTCAAAAACTCCAGCCCATTGGGGGCCTCGCGCACAGCACTGGTAGCCACGGCAACAATATCCTGCACCTGAAAGCTCTCAGCAATGCGGCAAAACCGCTCCAGAGCCGTCCGGGCCCGCTCCATAGCTGCAGGCGTGAGGGCGCCCGTCTGGCTGCAAAACTCCCCCAGCCGCACGGTGGCTTTTTCGCGGGAGATGATGGTGAAGCTAGGGATACGGGGATTGATGCGCACCACCACCATGTGGAGAGAGTTGCTGCCCACATCGATGGCGGCCAGAACGGGGGCAGCCCAAGATTCAGGACGAGAAGCCGGGCCGGTTTCGGAAACTGGGGGAGCAGAGGCGACAGGGCATTCCGTGAAGTTGGTGGGCGAAGAGATCATGGCTCGGGTAAGGGGGTCAACCCCTTTAGGATACTGTGTACTTTCCCCCCTTGTTCCGGGCCGAGTCGTGAGGTGAGGTTCGCGGTTGACTCGGCAAACAGGGGAATTGATTAGCTGGGGATCCCTGCCGTTCTCGCCCCAGCCTAAGATAGGGACACGGATATCCATTTCTTCACTGTTCTTTCTTTGTTGTCGAAGCAGGTTCCGATGTCTCAGCCAGCCGAATCACCTCAGAAGGCCAACAGCACCCTCAAACTGCTGCGCACTCACGAGTCTCCCAAACTGGAGCGCATCCGCCACACCACTTCCCATGTCCTGGCTATGGCGGTGCAAAAGCTGTTTCCCAAGGCCCAGGTGACCATCGGCCCCACAACCGACTACGGCTTCTACTACGATTTTGACCATCCCGAGCCCTTCACGCCGGAAGATCTGGATCGCATCAAAAAAGAGATGCAGGCAATCATCAAAAAGGGCCTGCCGGTGATCCGCGAGGAGGTGAGCCGTGAAGAGGCCAGGCGCCGCATCGAAGCCCTCGGAGAACCCTACAAGCTGGAGATCTTAGACAGCATTCCCGAAGGAGAGGTCATCAGCATTTATCACTTGGGGGATGAATGGTGGGATCTCTGTGCCGGTCCCCACGTGGAAAACACCCAAGAGCTCAACCCCAAAGCTTTCGATCTGCTCAGCGTGGCCGGCGCCTATTGGCGGGGGGACGAGACCAAGCCGCAGCTCCAACGCATCTACGGTACCGCCTGGGAAACTCCAGAGGAGCTGAAGGAATACAAGCGGCGGCTGGAGGAGGCCAAACGGCGGGATCACCGCAAGCTGGGCAAAGAACTGGGTCTCTTCCTGTTTTCCGATGAAGTGGGTCCGGGCTTGCCCCTTTGGACTCCGAAAGGAACTACCCTACGCTGGGTGCTGGAGGATTTTCTCAAGCAGGAGCAGCTCAAGCGGGGCTACCTGCCGGTGGTTACCCCTCATATTGCCCGTGTGGACTTGTTCAAGATCTCCGGCCACTGGCAAAAGTACCGGGAAGATATGTTCCCCATGATGGCGGAGAATGAGCAGGATCGCGCAGCCGAACAGGGCTTTGTCATGAAGCCGATGAACTGTCCTTTTCACATCCAAATCTACAAATCCGAGCTGCGATCCTACCGCGATTTGCCCCTACGATATGCCGAATTCGGCACCGTCTATCGCTACGAGCAATCGGGGGAATTGGGAGGTCTGACGCGAGTGCGTGGCTTTACGGTGGACGATGCCCATTTGTTTGTCCGGCCCGATCAGCTGGAGGAGGAGTTTCTTAAGGTTGTCGATCTCATTTTGGTGGTCTTCGACAAGCTTAAACTCAAAGATTTTCGCGCCCGCCTCAGCTTCCGCGATCCCAAGTCGGACAAATATCTGGGATCCCCTGAGGACTGGGACAGGGCCGAGAATGCCATCCGTCGCGCTGTAGAGAAGTTGTCGATGCCCCATTTTGAAGGGATCGGAGAGGCAGCCTTCTATGGGCCAAAGCTGGATTTTATTTTCCGCGACGCGCTGGATCGGGAGTGGCAACTGGGCACGGTGCAGGTGGACTACCAAAACCCACAGCGCTTTGATCTGCAATACGTAGCTGAGGATGGATCCCGGCAGCGTCCGGTGATGATCCACCGCGCTCCCTTTGGCTCGCTGGAGCGGCTGATTGGGATCCTCATCGAAGAATACGCTGGGGATTTTCCCTTCTGGCTGGCCCCGGAACAGGTGCGCATTTTGCCCGTTTCCGATCAGTATCTGGGCTACGCCACCCAGGTGCGGGATCAGCTGCGAGAGCAGGGGATCCGCGTCCACATCGATGCCGACAGCGATCGTTTGCCGAAGAAAATCCGCAATGCCGAGAAGGCCCGGATCCCTTTCATGCTGATCGTGGGGGAACAGGAACAGGCGGCAGGAACGGTGAGCGTGCGCCAGCGCCATGGACAGGAGCTGGGATCCCTGACGGTGGCAGACTTCCTGGATCAGGTGCAGGCGCTCAACTAGCCGGTTGCGGCAATGGAGGGCAGTGGAGTTTTCAGAACTTGAGGATCCCAGATGCCGGGGAGCTCAAGAAAGGGCCTGAATGTCCCTTTCTAAAGAAAAGCCAGCCGACGGCCGTGTTGACGGCCCGCCGCTATTCTGGCGGCAATGCCCAGAAGATCGTTGTGGGGCGGGAGCTTTCCTGTGGATCCAAGGTGCTGGTGGCTGCCCAACCGACGCGGGGGGTGGATGTGGGGGCCATCGAGGCCATTCATCGGCGCATCCTGCAGGCACGGGATCAGGGCATGGGGGTGCTGCTGGTATCGGCGGATTTGAATGAGGTGATCAGCTTGTCGGATCGCATTTTGGTGATCCATGAGGGCCGCCTGGTAGGAGAACTCAGGCCTGAAGAGGCCACCGAAGAGCGGATCGGGCTGCTGATGGGCGGGATCCAGCATTAGACGAGGCCGGGGGCAGCTTGAGAAGATCCTGCCGCCCGTTCTTGGGCTAGGGCTGCTCGCCGTTGCTCCAACTCTTGAGGAGAGATGCGCCCATAGGTCACGCTCATCTCGGCCAGCCGCTGGATCATGTCCTGCCGCAGCATCTCTTCGCGGTAGCGCCAGGCCCAGTTGTTCTCGGTGGTGCCGGGGAAGTTCATGCGCGCCTCTGCCCCCAGCCCCATCACATCCTGCAGGGGAATGATGGCCAGGTCGGCTACGGAAGAAAGGGCCAAGCGGATCAGATCCCAATGGATGCCCTCGGATCCCTGGCAGCCCAAATAGCGCAGCAGGTTTTGTTTTTCCCACTCCGAGCGATCCGGGTCATTAAACCAGCCCACCACCGTATTGTTGTCGTGGGTGCCGGTGTAAACGACAAAGTTACGCTCGTAGGCATGGGGCAAATAGGGGTTATCGGGCCCAGAGCCGAAGGCAAAGAGCAACACCTTCATGCCGGGCAAGCCAAATTGATCCCGCAGTTGCAACACCTCGGGCGTGATGTCTCCCAGATCTTCGGCAATCACCGGGATTTCCCCCAACTTGTCGGCCAGGGTCTGAAAGAAATCTGCTCCCGGCCCTTTTTGCCACTCCCCTTCCACAGCCGTTTCTGCATCGCCCGGAATGGCCCAGTAGCTCTCGAAGCCGCGAAAGTGGTCGATGCGCACACAGTCCACCTGCTTGAGGATGGCCTGGATGCGCCGGATCCACCAGTCGTAGCCGCGAGCCTTAAGCACCTCCCAGTTGTAGAGGGGGTTACCCCAGCGTTGCCCAGTAGGGCTGAAATAGTCGGGCGGCACACCGGCTACCTGCAAGGGCTGTCCCCGTTCATCCAGGTGAAACAGCTCCCGGTTGGCCCACACGTCGGCACTGTTGGGGGCAACGTAGATGGGCACATCCCCAATGAGCCGCACTTGATGCCGATGAGCATACTCCCTTAGGGATCCCCACTGCTGGGCGAACAGATACTGCCAAAACATCTGCTCGGTAATGGCATCGGCATAGCGATCGCGAGCCTCTTGCAGGGCCGGCGGATCCCGTCGCACCAAGGCCGGATCCCATTGGTTCCACTCTTGCTCGCCGTACACATCCTTGAGGGCCATGAACAGGGCATAGTCCGGCAGCCAGTCGGCCTCGGCAGCGCAATAGGCTTGGAAAGCTTCCCAATCGGGGCCGGAAGCTTTTTCTTTGAAGGTAGCCCAGGCGCGGTGCAACAGGCCCAGCTTGAAGGGGATCACGGTTTCGTAGTCCACCCGCTCGGCGGATCCGGCTTGGATCGTTGGCCATTGGGGCAGGTCCTGCCAACTGTCGGGCTCTAGCCAGCCGGCTTTTACCAACAGCTCCGGGCTGATGAGCAGCGGGTTGCCGGCTATGGAGGAAAAGCTCATGTAGGGGGAGTTGCCCCAGCCGGTAGGTCCCAGAGGCAGCACCTGCCAGAGGCGCTGGCCGCTCTCCACCAGAAAATCCACAAACCGGTAAGCAGCCGGCCCCAGGTCGCCGATGCCAAATGGCCCCGGTAACGAGGTGGGGTGCAGGAGGATCCCACTGAGTCTGCCCATGCGCATGGCCAAGCCCTTTTGCTGAAGGTGGCTTCACCGCCTATGCTGTCACTTCCAGAGCCACGATGAACAGCTCCAGACAAGACAAAACAAAATTAGAACAAAGTTAAAAAATGAGCAGGATCCAAGGCCAAGACGAGCCATCCTCTCCGGTCAGGGGATCCCGTCAGGCCACCTCGGGGGCAGGGCAGGCTTGGGCGTACCAGTTGTAGAGGCCATCACCGGTGGTGAGCCAAGTATGAGGGCGAGATTGGATGTGCTGCAAGGCTTTTTTCAGGGATCCCATCCGCAGAGGCTGCCCGACAATAAAGGGGTGCAGGCCGATGGCCATAACGCGGGGGGAGCGTTCCCCATCTTGCCACAGTTGATCAAACTGGTCGATGAGGGCTTGGGCAAAGGCTTCTGCCGGCAGGCGGGCGCTCAGACAAAGGCTGATGTCGTTGGCCTCCAGGGTGTAGGGGATCCCCAAAAGGGGGCCGGCGGCGGTCTGCAGCCAATAGGGTTGGTCGTCGTTTACCCAGTCGGTGGTGTAGCGGATCCCGGCAGCCTTGAGCAGGTCAAAGGTGTTCTCGCTAACGGAAAATCCCGGTGTCAGCCAGCCCCAGGGTCGGGATCCGGAAACCTTCTCCAAAAGGGACAAACTGCGCTCAATGAGCTCCTGTTCGACGTCACGGGCCAGGCCGCTGTGGCCGGTGGAGTTGTTCCAGCCGTGGGCCAGCACCGACCAGCCGTATTGGCGGATCCCTTCAATGATGGGGGGGTAAAGCTGCACCATTTCTGCATTCAAGGCGGCAGTCACCGGGATCCCCAGCTCGGCAAACAGCTCAAACAAGCGCCAAATGCCCACCCGATTGCCGTAGTCCCGCCAGCCATAGTTGGCGATCTCAGGGGAGCTGGTGAGATGGGGTTGAATGGCCGTGCCCAGCTTGCCAAAGGTGAAGTGCTCGATGTTCATCACCACGTACACAGCCACCCGCGCCCGATGCGGTAGGCTCGGCAGATTTCGGCTGGGCAGAGCTGAGTAGGCAGGGGGCAGCATGTCCGCTCTCCAAAGCTTTGATGCTCACCAAGGGGGCAGGCTAGTCCTTTGATTTTCCTGAGGTCAAGGCCCGATGGCAAGCCTGCACTTCTGGAAGGGTGAATAGGCGACGAAAGGCGATCCCTGCTTCGCGGCAGCGATCTTCTGCCCCTTCCAGCCGATCCACCAAAGCCAGGATCCCTTCCGCCCGGTAGCCGGCTGCCCGCACCCGTTCGACAGCCTTCAAAGCAGAACTGCCGGTGGTCACCACATCTTCCAGGATCCACACCCGACTGCCTGCCGGCAACTCCGGCCCCTCGATCCAGGCTTGCGTGCCGTGCCCCTTGGGCTCTTTGCGCACGATCAAGGCGGGTAGATTGGCGGGTTCAGCATGCAGAGAGGCCAAACTCACCGCCGTCACCAAGGGATCCGCTCCCAGCGTCATTCCGGCCACTGCTTCGGTTTCGGGAGGCAACAGCCGGTGTAGCAGGGATCCCACCCAATAAGCCCCCTGGGGGTGAAGGGTGACCGGCTTGCAGTTGATGTAGTGGGGGCTCTTCTGTCCAGAAGTGAGGGTAAAGGAGCCTTCTCGGTAAGCCAGTTGGGCCAGGAGATATAGCAGTTTCTCCCGCGCTTCCTCTGGGGAAAGGGTCAGGGGAGAGCAATCGAGAAGCAACACAGCAGGGATCCCCTTGGTTCAATAGCTGATGGGAAAGAGCACTCAGGACATTTTATTATCCGGCCAATCTCCACGAAGTCCCACCTTACCCTTCGCAGCGTTTTCCGGCTGCACGAGGGGGATCCCTGTCCCACAAAAGATACGCCTGTGTTGGCTGGGGTCGATGTTGCTAAAAAAAGCTGTAGCCTGCTGGATACCTGAAAATCTGTTCAAACAACCACCTGGGGCATCATTTGCTCAACCAACAGAAGCAACGTGTTGGCAACAGAAGATGGCTCTTGAGCATTCAAAGTGGTGTGAGGAACTGAACCGTCCTGATTCCCCAAAATTAACAAAATGTCTTCTGGATCCCAGGCATTGGGTTGATCGACGTGAGTGATCCCAATCACGCAGGGGGCACTTGTTCTCACCTTCATAAAAGATTGAATAGCTTGGGCGTTGCGAAATTGGCCCGGCAAGTGCGCAGGCACCAGAAGAACATAGCCGTGGGCACGCTTAATCAAAATATCCCACATAAAGTTAAAGCGAGACTGGCCGGGAGTACCGTAGAGATGCAGCCACATCTCTTCTTCCTCCTCTCCAATTCTCAAGCGGCCGAAGTCCATGCTTACCGTCGTGGTTTTCTTCAGCTCTGCCACCTCGTCCGTTGCTTTGCAATCGGTGTCTACTACCTCAATCTCGCTAATCGTGCGAATAAAGGTAGACTTTCCAGCTCCCACCGGCCCTGTTACAACAATTCGCAAGATATTTCCCATAAACTGGCCTCAGACTAAGCTCTAGCGACAAAGCTGAATAAAACTCGGGGGAGTGCACCCATGTGCCGCACGGGAGGTAAAGCTATCTCCAGGTTGCTTCTAAGATAATCTAAAAAAGATACCAACGCCAGCTCTGCTCCAGAGGGATCCCAGAAACTCAAGCACCTCAGCCCAAGAAGGTAGAGAAATTAAGCAAGTAGAGTAAGCAAGAGCCCACTCTAACTCAAACAACTCAAATTAAACTGTTGGCACCATTGGCAATTAACCGTTTGAATAAAGCCTCGCTCATGCCTGTTTCCTGTTGCACGGCGTTATAGGCCACCTCAAGGTAAGCTTGCTCAATAAAAGAGAGGTCAATCATGCAAACCTTGCTCAAGCTGGTGCGCAACTGCTCAGGCTTGCCTTCTTTCACCAACCGCCGACTGACCTCCTGCACAACTGTGGCCATAGCAGGCACAACATGTTGAGGGCCGATCCCAACGCGCACATGAACTATGCCAATCTTCCAGCGCCGCTCAGCGTATTGTGGCCCCCAGTTATCCATGCCCGTGAACATTTCCTTGAACCAGTCGGCAAAGGTTTGGCCCAGCCGCTGCCGGTTGTGCTTGGCTATCACTGCCGCCATTTCGGCATCGCGATCCAGATAGCCGTAAAAGGCGTCTGACATTTCCGCCGCGATACTGCCGCCCCAGTCAGCACTTTGCTGCAAAACTTTCTTGTCATCATCTGTGAATTGCGTGCGTGAGATCAGGACTTGGAGCAGCTCAGAAGGTTTAATGGCCATACTTCCCTCAACGTCAGGACAGAATCAAAAACTTAGCCTCCACATTTGATTTTCTTACTTCATTGCCTCTGCAATGCTTGCCGCGACTCGCTTAATTTCCAAAAAGAGCAAGCCTTGCTTGACTTCATGGCTGGCAATTGTCAGCAAGACGGCATCGGGGCCACAACTGGTTAAAACCCCGTATCCTTTTTCCCCCTGTACAAAAACTCTCTCTATGGCTCCGCGCCCTAGCTCTCTCCCAATCCGTTCGCCCAAAGAAAGCATGGCAGCCGACATAGCAGAGGTTCTCTCTTCATCCATACCCACAGGCAGTGTGGAAGCCAAAGGTAACCCGTCAGGGGTGACCACTGCTGCTCCCTGGACTTCTGGCGTATTGGCAACATAGCTCTGGAGGATCGCCTGCAAAGAGGACAGATTAGCCATCCTACATCTCCCTGCTGATTCCCTATTTCTAATGTTTCTACCCGAAAACCGAAAACATGACTGCAAATATCCCTATGCTTTTATTTTTCGCGCATGCCCTTGAGGAGGGTGGCCAATCGACTGACCAGAGAAGGCTTGACCGGGCCGCTCTCATCCTGAAAACCGGGCACCCTTGCCCCCAGCCTCTCCCTCACCGGCTCGGGATTCACCTCCTCAGCAATCGACTTGGACAGCTCCCAGTGACCAGACCGAGCCAGAACCGTTGGCCCCTCACAGGGACTGATCAACCCCAGCTTGGCCAGACGGGCACAGGCATAGCGCACCTCCAGCAGGTCTGCCCCCAGTGCTCGAGCCAAAGCCGTCAGCTTGCGAGAAGGCGACACCTGCTCCAGGATCCCCCACTCCAGCGCAGAAAGCTTGAACAGAGGCAGTTCGGTGCTGGTACGCCAAAAGCAGCTATCAGGCTCTGGCAGGTCTTTTTCGGGGCGCTGGTCTAGCTTGAGCTGCTGCAGGGCTTCCAGGACAGCAGCGGTGGCGCCTTTGCTCAGGCCGGTCATTTCTCGGTAGGGCATGGGCACGTTGGGCAGGAAGCTGAACTGGCCGGATTCGAGGGCGAAGAGGCTGTAGAG
>NZ_JANSIA010000069.1:13178-17072 GCF_047461835.1 Synechococcus sp. R60.1
AGGGCGAAGAGGCTGTAGAGGCCGGTTTGCAGTTGATGGCGGAAGAGCTTGGCCAGGGCTGCTGGGGTAATCAACCCCTGTCGCTGCAAATAACGCCCCAGAGGCTCGTTTAGGGGGTGAGGGCAAGCTGAGCGAGTTGAGGCGGCAACTTCCTGCTCGCACGCCAATCTGGGGTCAGCCAGCAAATTCTCAAGACTATGCTCTGGTTGGGGCGGTATGGCCGTAACCACTCGACCTTGATAAAACCAGATCCGGTAAATACCATTGGGAGCCCAAATGGACAGTTGGCCTGTTTTCCTGCCCCTTTCTATGAGATGTAACAAATCGCATAGGGAAAACTCCTGAAGGTCACCCACCATGGCCATAGTTCTGTCCTCTCCTGTGCTTTCTTCGACGACCAACTTTCTCAGTAATTGTACGGTTTTCCTTTTGCTAAGGAAGTAACTGAGTGCGAGAGCCTTTGAGTTAAATTGGCTCAATTCTACACTCGGGGTTACAAAAATTCAAGGATAGTTAACATTGTCAGGCAAACTCGATCGAAATGGACGAAGCTCCCCTTAAGATTTGGCAAAGATATGTAGGGGATTCAGTGAAACTTCTGAAATAGCAATGAACTGTGACAGAAGATTTGCAGGTTTTGATGATTCTTAGCGCGAGTTGTAAGGGGATCCACTGAATACAAGAGTTCGCCTCAAAAGGAGTGAATTGAGGATTACACTGAGGGAACTCAAGGCCATGAGACCCCCAGCGATTGCCGGGCTAAGCCCAATGCCAAAGGGGGGTAGGAGCACGCCTGCTGCCACCGGGATCCCTACCAGGTTGTAGCCGACAGCCCAGAGGAGATTTTGCTGGATCTTGCGGAAGGTGGCGCGGCTGAGGCGGATAGCTTCCACCACATCCCAGAGGCGGTTGCGCATCAGAATGATATCGGCGGTCTCAAGGGCGGCATCGGTAGCGGAATGCAGGGCGATGCCCACATCGGCTTGGGCCAAAGCCGGAGCGTCGTTAATGCCATCTCCCACCATGGCAACTCTCTGGCCTTGGGTCTGCAGGTCGCGGATGACTTGAGCTTTGTCTGCCGGGTGAACCTCGGCGATAACGCGGATCCCGGGCACTTGCAGAGCTTCGGCTACCTGCTTGGCCACCTCAGCCCGATCGCCGGTTAGCAAAACCACCTGCAGGCCCATTTTCCGGAGCTGTTGCAGCGTTGCCTGCGCATCGGGCCGCAAGGGATCCTGGGCTGCCAGCAGCCCCACCAGGGATCCCTCTACAGCCACGCCCACCACCGTTTTGCCGGCTGCCAGTAGCGCCTCGGCCTGGGCCTGGGTCTCCTGGGACAGCGGGATCCCCAGAGCAGCCAGACCATCCAGGGATCCCAACACCACTTCCTGCCCTTCCACTTGGGCGGCGACTCCTATCCCCGGTTGGGTTTGAAACTCGCCGGCGGAGAGCAACGGCAAACCCTGGGTGCGGGCGGCTTGCAAAATGGCTTGCGCCAGAGGGTGGCGAGTGCCGCTTTCCACTGTGGCCGCCAGTTGGAGTAGGCGATTGGAATCTAGGGAGGGGTCAAGGCTGAGACAGTCCGTCAGGTGGGGATCCCCTTGGGTGAGGGTGCCGGTTTTGTCGAAGACCACCGTTTGCAAGCGATGGGCTTTCTCCAGAACATCTCCCCCTCGGATGAGCAAGCCCCGCTCGGCTCCCAGCCCGGTACCCACCAGGATGGCCATCGGCGTAGCCAATCCCAAAGCACAGGGGCAGGCCACCACCAAAACGGCAATGGCCATCTTGAGGCTGCTGAGCAGGGGTGTGGGGTGAGGGGGATGGTCACCCAGATGCAGATGGGAGTGCAGGCTGAACCCCTCCAGGACAAAGTGCTCCGCACCGTCGCTCCCCCAAAGCGGGATCCCAATCCAGTACCAGAACCCAAAGGTGAGAATGGCCAGCGTGACCACCCCATAGGTGAAGTAGCCCGCCACCTGGTCGGCTATCCCTTGGATGGGGGCCTTGCGAGCTTGGGCCTCTTCCACCAGGCGGATGATCTGGGCCAAGGTGGTGTCTTTCCCGGTGCGCGTCGCTCGGCACAGCAGCAACCCCGATTGGTTGATTGTCCCAGCCACCACGGGATCCCCCGCTTGTTTCAGCACCGGCAAGGGTTCCCCTGTCAGCATCCCCTCGTTGACCGTGGCCTGGCCGGCAATGACTTCTCCATCCACCGGGATCTGTTCGCCGGCCCGCACTTGGAGCCAATCCCCCACTCGCACCTGTTCGACAGGGCACCATTCTCCGGTTTGGGATCCCAGATCCAGGTTCCCCTCTGGGCTGGAAGCCAGAGATCCCGCCTTCTCTGCAGGCTGAACCCGCCGAGCCAAACTGGGACACAAGCTCACCAGCGATTGCAGGCTGCTGGCCGCCCGCAGGCGGCTGTGCTGTTCCAAGGCCCGTCCCAACAGGATGAAGCTGAGCATCATGACGGGCTCGTCGAAAAAGCACTCCCAGCCCACCTGAGGGGCCAACAACCCCGCCAGACTGGCCAGGTAGGCCGATCCGGATCCCAGGGTAACCAGGGTGTTCATGTTGGGGGCCAGCCGCCGTGCCCCTCTCCAACCATCCAGGACAATGCCGCGAGCCGGGCCGACAAAAGTCAAGGTCGCCAAGCCCCAGTGCAGCCAGACATCATTAAGGAGGGGCAAGCCCAGACGGGCGAAGAGATCCAAGTGTCCGGCGGCAGAAATCAGCAGCAAAAAAGCGGCGGTGAGCGCTTGGCGAATGTGGTGTCGGGTCTGCTGTCGCTGCCGAGAGAGGGGATCCGCAGGCACATCCAAGGCTTCTTCCCACCCACCGGGAGGGGAAGAGGGATCTTGAGAGTGCTCCGCACCGCTGACGCGAACGGAACTCCCGCCGGAGAGGGCCTCACCCTCTGAACTGTAGCGGCTGGGAAACCCTGCCTCTGTCAAAATCTGGGCCAGGTGCTCTGGGTCGGGCCGGATCCCAGGGGCAAACTCCACAAGGGCCGACTCGGTAACCAGGTTAACGCTGGCCTTGACCACCCCCGGCTGTCTCAGTAGAGCCTGCTCGACAGTGCGGACGCAGCCGGCACAACTCATGCCCCCCACGTGGAGAATCAGGGATCCCGCCTGAGAAGGCGCTGTGGGCCCATTCTGGTCAGCCGGATCCCTTGGCCTGTCTGCTTTGTGGGTCAAAGTGCTCCGCACTGCTGACGCGAATGCATCTGGGATGGCCATCTTTGTTCTCCCGTGGTTAACAGCCCCCTCGCCCTACTGGCCAGTTATGTAGCGGTAGGACAGGGCTCTACATCCCATTTTTTGCCAAACTCAATCGTAGGACTGGGATCCCGGCGACAAAGTGCTCCCCACCGCTAACGCAAACGGCAAGGGAACAGAAAGCAACAACTAGGCAGCGCGGGCAGGCGGGGACATAAAGCTGGGGGGAATGGACTCGGGAACATACCTTTGCAAAATATCCTCGATGGTCTGCATCGCTTCCGCATCCAACGACCAGCCCCAAAGGCCGGATATTGCCTCCAGATGATAGGGCTTGGGTGCCCCCCACAGCGCCACACTCACCCCTGGTTGATCCAGCAGCCAGCGCACCGCCAACTGAGCCAAGGTCTTGCCATAGCGATCCTGAGCAAACCGGCTCAATGCCTCTGCCGCTTTTAGGTACTGGGAGTAGCGCGGTTCAACAAACTTGGGATCGATCCCGGCGCGCATATCCCCTGAAGGGAAGGTGGTTTGTGGCGTCATCCGTCCGCTCAGCAGACCTCGGCAGAGGGGACTGTACACCAAAGTGTGAATGCCGTGCTGATACATTTACGCTGAACACTGCTGAACATCACTGTTCAACTATGCAGCGATAGCATTCTGTTTGTTTCCA
>NZ_JANSIA010000070.1:0-16627 GCF_047461835.1 Synechococcus sp. R60.1
ATGACTTTTGCCAAACCGCCTAAAGCTCAGTAAATTCAGCAAAGTTCAGGGTTTTGGGGGTTAGAGGCATGCTCCCTCGAGGGTGACCGTCACCGGGGATCCCTGTAAGGTCGCCACCTGCTGGCCGGCTCTGAGGGCGTCGGAAGGGGCCAAACCGGGAACCACGTGATAGGTGAGAATACCCCCCAGAGACACCTTGCCCCAGAAGTGGCTGCCGTAAAGTTCGGTATCCTGGGGGTGTGATTGCTGGAGAGGAGAAAGGCCATGAACGGGATCCCGTCGTGGTTGCGGCAACTCCGCCGCTGGCTGCCCTGGGTTGCTCTGCTTCTCATTCTGGTCTTGATCGGCTACTGGGTGGGTCCTCGGCCCAGACCCTACCCCCAAGAGCCGGAGCTGCCCACCCTGGCCCCTCTGCCGCAGCACCCCCGCATCCGGGTGGTGTTCAACCAAAGCCGCGAGAGCACCTATCGGGATCCCTATCGCCAGATCCGCCGCTATGGCTACAACCTGGAAGAGTTCATCATTTCCCAGATTCGCTCCGCTCGGCAGTCGGTGGATATTGCCGTGCAAGAGCTGAACCTACCGCTCATTGCCCAAGCCCTAGTGGAGCGACGACAGGCCGGGATCCCGGTGCGCTTCATTACCGAAAACACCTACGTGCGAGCCTGGCACCAGCTCACCCCTGCCGAAGTGCGGGCGCTGGACGAGCGCAGCCGTCGCAAGTTCGAGGAGTACCGCAACCTGGTGGATGTGAACCGCGATGGACGGTTTTCTCCCGAGGAGATTGCCAGCCGAGATGTGTACGCCTTGCTGGATGGGGGGCGGGTGCCCTGGCTGGATGATACCGCCGATGGCTCCAAGGGCAGCGGCCTGATGCACCACAAATTTGTGGTGATCGACGGGCAGAAAGTCTTGACCGGCTCGGCCAATTTCACGCTCTCTGATATTCACGGGGACTTTGATGCCCCCGACAGCGTCGGCAATGCCAATCACCTGCTGCTGCTGGATAGCCCCGAGCTGGCCCGCCTCTACACCGAGGAATTCGATCTCATGTGGGGCGATGGTCCTGGCGGCCTGCCCGATAGCCGCTTCGGCGTGCAAAAGCTCAAGCGTTCCCTGGAAACGGTGTACATTGACGATGCCATTGTGGGGGTTCACTTTTCTCCTGCCAGTCGCTCCCTGCCCTACGAAGCCACCTCCAACGGCATTATTGCCGCCACCCTGGCCCAAGCCCGGCAACAGGTGGATCTGGCTCTGTTCGTCTTTACGGATCCGGGCATTGCCAACCAACTCAGGCAACTGCGCCAGGAGCGCAACGTAGAAATCCGCGGGGTGTTCGACCCTGGTTTTGCCTTCCGGGACTACAGCCGCACCCTGGAGATGTGGGGGCTGTTGCTCCCCGACGAAAAGTGCCAGGTGGAGGCGGCGCGCCTGCCCTGGACGCTGCCGGCCCAGTCTGTAGGCATACCCAACCTCGCCCCCGGCGATAAGCTGCACCATAAGTTTGCCATCATCGATCCCAGCACTCCTCAGGCCACGGTGATCACCGGATCCAACAACTGGTCGGTCTCGGCCAACCACCTCAACGACGAAAACTTCCTGATCATCCGCAATGGCCGAGTGGTGGATCACTTTGTGCGGGAGTTCGACCGGCTGATGGCCGAGGCCCGTTTTGGCCCCAGCCGCCGCTTGCAACAGCAGGCAGAAGAGGCGTCCCGTCGCTGCCCCAACCCCGTCCCCGTTGCCGCTTCCTTGCCTGAACCGGAGCCGGAGCTGCTGGAAGTCGAGGTCGTTCTTCCTCCTGAGGCGGGATCCCCTTCCCCGTCGGTTGCTTTTCCGGTGGCGTCTCCTGGGGGATCCCCTCGCGTTAACCTGAATACGGCCACGGCGGCGGAGCTGGAACAGTTGCCCGGCATTGGCCCCGCCCTGGCGCAGCGCATTATCGAGGCCCGCCCCTTCTCCTCTTTGGAGGATCTGCAACGGGTCAATGGCATTGGCCCAGCCCGGATTGAGCAGCTGCGGGATCGGGTAACCTGGTAGGAGTTAGCCCCCTCTTGGTCAGGTTGAGGGCGCGGAGTGCTTTCGGAAGTTCATCCCAGAGCAGCTCCTAAAGGGCCTCTCCCCTCGAATAAACCCCAAATTAAACCCCAAATATAGTCATTTCAGTTCAAACCAGGACACTGCACCCACGCCTAAAATGTTGGTCGCATCGGCGTTGCAGAGCAATAATGCAGGGGGCCAAAAGGCTTTTCAAGGACTCCGTCCCGCTGGCGCGATCAATGGCCCAGGTGTCTCACCCTAATCTGAAACGACTATAAATCAGGGATGCATAAGTCTATTCAGAAAGCTCCAGAAACGCTCCCATGCGGCGAAACTTTTGGTAGCGCTCCTCGCGCAATTCTCGCCCGCTCAGGCTAGAAAGTTCCTTGAGATGCCTGAGAAGAGCCTCTTTGAGGGTTTGAGCAGCTTCCAAGGGCGCGCGGTGGGCGCCGCCAACCGGCTCTGGCAGGATCTCGTCGATCACCTCCAGTTGCAGCAGGTCTTGGGCGGTAATGCGCAGGGCTGCCGCCGCTTGGGGAGCCTTCTTGGCATCCTTCCAGAGAATAGCCGCGCAGCCTTCCGGCGAGATCACGGAGTAGACGGCGTGCTCGAACATCAGGATGCGGTTGCCCACCCCAATGGCCAAGGCTCCGCCCGATCCCCCTTCGCCGATGACGGTGCAGATGATGGGGATCTCCAGCCGAAAGAGGGTTTGTAAGTTGGTGGCAATGGCCTCTCCTTGGCCCTCGGCTTCCGCCTTGACGCCTGGGTAAGCCCCCGGCGTGTCGATGAAGGTCAAAAGAGGCAGGCCGAAGCGGTGGGCATGTTCCATCAGCCGCAGGGCTTTGCGGTAGCCGGCGGGATTGGGCATCCCAAAGTTGCGGTGGATGTTGTCTTTGGTGTCGCGACCCTTTTGGTGGCCCAGGATCATCACCGGCTGCTCCCCTAGCTTGGCCAACCCGCCCACAATGGCTGGATCGTCCTGGCCGTGGCGATCCCCGTGTAGCTCAAACCAGTCGTCACAGATGGTCTGTACGTAATCCAGGGTGGTGGGGCGGCGGGGGTGACGGGCCACTTGGAGCCGTTCTACTGGCGTGAGCTGGCTGAAGATCTCGCGGCGCAGCTCTTCGGCTTTGGCTTCCAATTGGCGAATCTGCTCAGAGGCATCGATGTCGTTTTCTTCTGCCAAGGCCCGAATTTCTTGAATTCGTTGCTCCAGGGCGGCAACAGGCTGCTCAAACTCCAGCAGCAGGCGGTCGGTGGACTTGGTCATGACCGGTTGGCTAAACTTCGGGGGCGTGCTGTGCCTGGCAAAGGCTGCACAGATTTGGGGATGGGACTTTGATCTTCTCACATGTGGATCCCTTAGGCTAGAGGGAGCAGCCCAAGAGGGATCCCTTGTCTGCCTCTCTCCATTCCCCCTCTTCACCCCTTCCCCCCTGGCTGCGCTGGGGGGTGGTGGGATCCGTCGTCCTGGCCATTGCAGGGGGCGCCTTTTGGCACTACGGGCGGCCTGAGCGACAAATCCGCGTCCACACGGAGAGATTGCTGCGGGCGGTGGAGCAGCGCAACTGGGATCAGGTGGAGATGTTGGTCTCTGAGGCCTATAGCGATGGTTGGGGCCTGAACAAGCAGCGGGCGCTGGCCTACAGCCGCGAGATCTTCGGCCAATTTTTTCGCTTGCGCCTCCAACCCCAAGCGCTGCAGGTGCAGCTCGACCTAGGGGATCCCAGTCGCCAAGGACGGGCCACCCTCTGGTTTGTTATCGAGGGCTCCGGCGGCCCCTTGGCCAACCTGACGCGAGATCAGGTGAATGCGCTGGAGCAACCCTTCCAATTGAATTGGCAGCGACGGGGTGGGGATCCCTTTCGCTGGGAGCTAACCCGCGTGGAGAATCCAGAGCTGCAACTGCCCCTTCTCCCTTCTCAAGAACAGGCAGGCCAGAGATGAGGGTCGAACACCAACAGGGGGAGCTGGCCTTCGGCTGGCGGGATCCACTGCACAATACCCCGTTGGCGGGCCTGAGCTGCATAGCGGCTGGGGAGAGGCTGCAACTGGGAAGAGGGCAGACGGCGCAGGAGGGGCTGAGTGGGAATGGGCAGAGCCCCTGTTTCTGGGTTGTCGATCTGGTCGGACAATCCGTCCTCAGAACTGCCTGGCTGCAACAGAATAACCCCTTCCGGTTGAAAAGGGATCCCTCGGCCCAGCAACAAACGACCGGTATCCAAAAGCTGGGGGCCGCCCTCCTGAGCAAGCTGAAACTCTGCCCAGCTAAAAACTCGCCGCGCCCGATCAACAGGGAGGCCGAAGCAGTAGGAGCCCAGTTGGAAAGTAATCAAGGTCTGCCGGTTTCTCAGTTGTTCTTGCCGAGCCAGACGACGCAGGCGCAGAGGGGAAAGCAGGGGCATGGACTACCTCGCCATCAAAACGCCGGTGGAAGGTGCCGAAGAGGCTGGTTGCAGCAGTTGCCGCAGCTTTTGGATCAGCTCCTGTTCCTGGAAGGGCTTGGAGAGGTAGGCGCTGGCTCCCAGCCGCTGGGCCAGTTGGCGGTGTTTCTCGCCACTGCGGGAGGTGAGCATGACCACGGGAAGCTGGTCATACAGGGGGTGGGCACGAATCTGGGCCAGCAAGCCAAAGCCATCCAGCCGCGGCATTTCAATGTCGGTAATCACCGCTCGGATGGGAATTCCTCTCTGCAAGTGCTCGAGGGCCTCTTGTCCGTCGCGAGCCTGTTCAACCCGGAACCCTGCTCTTTCTAGGGTCATGGCCAAGAAGCGGCGCACGTTGACCGAATCTTCCACCACCAGCAGGGTGGGCTGGGCGGCAAACCTGGGCTGGGGAAGGGGATCCCTTGCCGACTGACAGGGCTGATCCCGCTGGGCGAGCAGCCAGCTCAAGAGGGCAGGCGGATCCACGAAAAGAGCGATTCGCCCATCGGCCAAAACCGTACAGCCGGAGAATCCCGACGGCAGAGGCAGACCTCCCTCCACCGGGCGCAGAGTTACCTCTTGCTCCCGCCAAAAGCGATCCACCAACAGGCCATAGGGCCGGTTGTCTTCTACCACCAGCAGCACCACAGGTCGGTCGAGAAGGGGGGTCTCGTCAATTTCCCGGCGAGGCTGCCAGCGCGCGAAGCGAAACCAGTGGCCCACAGGAATTAAAGGGATCTGCTCCCCTTCCCAGAGAAAGGAATCGGCAGGCAACTGCGGGGGGATAAGCAATTCTTCCACTGCGTTGGCCGGAAAAGCCAACATCAACCCCTGGCATTCTGTCAGCAGCACGCGGGTGACGCTCAAAGAAACGGGCAGAGTGAGGGTAAACAGCGTGCCCCGTCCCGGCCAAGATTCCACCTGCACCTGGCCGCCAATTCGTTGCAGGTTGGTGCGTACCACGTCTAGACCCACTCCCCGTCCAGATAGCTCGCTGACTCGCTCGGCGGTGCTGAAGCCCGGCTGGAAGATCAACTCCAGCAGCTCCTGGGAGCTGGCCTCAGCCAGGTCGGCAGCGGAAAACCCTATCTGCAAGGCGCGGGCCCGGATTTTATCCAGACAGATCCCTGCCCCATCGTCTCGCACCGTGATCAGAGTGCGGTTGCCCCGTTGGCTGGCGGCAATTTCGATGAGGCCCTTGGCCGGCTTGCCCTGGGCCAGGCGGGTGTCTGGAGCCTCGATGCCGTGGTCAAAGGCGTTGCGCACCAAGTGCAACAAGGGATCCGCCAAGGCCTCCAAAATCGAGCGCTCGATTAGGGTGGATCCCCCCAAGACCCGCAGCTCCACGGGCTTGCCATGGGCTAAGCTCAGCTCCCGCAGCGCTCTGGGGAAGCGATCCGTCAAATCCGATAGAGGCTGCATGCGCACCTGGTCGAGACGGGTTTGCATTTGCCTGGAGAGGCGGCTGAGCTGGCGGGCGCTGCCTTCGGTCTCCTGCAGGGTGGTGTCGATATCGTGGGTTACCTCATCAATTTGCACAACGGTTTCCATCACCTCTTGGGTCAGCAGGTGCATCTCTCCATAGCGATCCATCTCCAAGAGGTCAAAGGTATCGGCCAAGGTCAGGCCGGGATCCCCTTCTTTTTTCAAGAGCACAGAAGCAGGCACGGTGGCAGCGACGCGGTCGTAGCTGCTGCGCAGGCGGCTGTTGGTTTCTTCTAGAGTGCGAACCCGCCGTTTGAACAAGCTGACCAGCTCCCGCAGCCGTTGCAGGCGACTGTTTAAGCGGTTGCGCTCCCCTATGAGCTCTCCCAACAGCTCCCCCAACTGTTCCAGAGGGCGAGCCGGCACCCGTAGCATCTCGGCAGCGCTTTTGGCCCCGGCTGGAATCGAATCCGGCAGCTCGGTGGCTCCTGCCATTGCAGGGGGAGGGGCTTCTGGCGGGGGGGAAACTGGAGGCTCTGCCGGATCCCAGGAGCTGGGGAGAAGAGCGACCTGACCGACCAGCACCAGGGCCTGCGAGCGTCGCCAAGCTTGTAAAGCCGCCTGAGCAACGGGCAACACCTGCTCCTTGGCATTTGGCGGCAGCGTCTCCAGAGCTTGGACTACTGAGCCGCACAGGGTGGCAAAGGCAGGCAGATCCAACATTTCCCCCAGCGCCCCCAGCTCTTGGGCAGCAATGAGAAACTCCTCCCGCAAACAGGGCTGCTCGGGGTGGGCCAGCACACCTTCCAACCGCTGCAGACAGGCCTCCACCTCGGTTGCAAACAGCAGCACCCGCATATCGCCCCCGGCCTCTGCTGCCAGGACTTGGACGTTGTCCTCAGGCTGCAACTCTCCCAACTGCTCTCGCAATTGATCGAAAAGAGGCTGCACCCGCTCTGCCAGCCAAGATTCGTCCAAAAGCCGCTGCTGGCGGTGCTGCTGGGCTATTTGGCGCATGCAATCCAACGCCGCCAAGAGGTTGCGCTCCACTGCGGGGTCGGCTTTTTGGGGATCCACCTGCAAGATCTTGAAACCATCTTCCAGGCGATGGGCCAAGTCGCTAAGCACCGGAAAGCCCATCATGGCCGCCCCGCCCTTGATGGAATGAGCAGCCCGCAGCAAGCGATCCAAACGGGGGCGATCCAAACTCTGGGATCCCAGGCCCAACACCCCTGCCTCCAGGGTGTCGAGGTAAGCCTGGGCTTCGTCCAAAAACTGCAGCCTAACCTGCCACTCGCGTGGGTCGAGGGAAGTGGGATTCGGCCCCATGCTAAACCGCCTCCCCCACCTTGAAGGTGGACACAGAAGTCTGCAACTGACGGGCAACCGCCACCGTAGCCTGGAGAGAGTTGGCCACCTGCTGCGAGGCTGCCGCCGTCTGGGCGGCAATGTTGGCGATTTGCTGCATCAACTGGCGCACCGTTTGAGATGCATCTGCCTGGGCATCGGTGGAGCGGGCAATGGCCTGAAAGAGCTGGTTCACCTGCCGCGAGACTTCCACAATTTGTCCCAGGCTCTGCTTGGCTGCTTCCACCAAGCGGGTTCCCTCCACCACCTGGCCGGTGCTGGTTTCCATCGCCTGTACCACCTCGCCGGTTTCCCGTTGGATCCCTTCCACAATGCGCTCGATCTCGCGGGTGGCTTCTGCCGACTGGGCCGCCAGTGCCCCGACTTCCTCGGCGACCACCGCAAAACCTCGCCCTTCTTCGCCAGCACGGGCTGCCTCGATACTGGCGTTCACCGCCAAGAGGTTGGTTTTCAGCGCAATCTGGTTGATCAAGGACACCACCTTGGAAATCTGCTGGGAAGATTCCCCCAGCCGCTTCACCTTCTTGGCCGTTTCGGCCACCGTTTCCCGCAGTTGCAGGATGTTTTGCACTGTGCGATCCATAGTCAAGCTGCTGTTGATGGCCGTGGCGGCGGCAGATTCGGCAACGGTGGCGGCCTGTTGGGCTTTATCGGCTACCTCCTCGATTGAGAGCGTCATTTGCTCGACAGAGCGCAAGGTCTCTTCGATTTGGGTGGCCTGTCGGAGAGCGGCTTCGGCCAACTCGCGAATGGCTGCCTCGTCACGACCAATGGATTGGTTGACTTGACCGGCGGCCTGCTGCACTTGAATCACGATGTCGCGCAAGCTCTCGATGATGACGTTGAAAAAGTCCGCCATGATGCCAACTTGTCCGGCTGTTAGCTGCGCCCGCACCGTGAGATCCCCCCGCGAGGCTTCTGTGACCTCGCTGATAAGCTGCAGCAGCTCTCTTTGCAGCGCTTCCGACCGCTCCCGTTCCTGGGCGGCCACGGCTTTTTGCTCCAGCGCCCCCAGGTTACCCAAAGCTTGACCCAGGCGGTTGGCCAGCTCTGCCAAGGTTTTCTGTTCTTCGTCAGACCAGCTCTGGCTTTGGGCGCGGCCTATTGCCAAAAAACCGTAAAGCTCATCGCCACGCACCACCGGCGCTATCATCTCGGCTTTCAGTTGGGCTGTGGCCAGCCTCTGCAGGTAGTCGGCGCCCAGATCTGGCCTAGGCACCGGGCCAAAAGCGTAAACTTGCCCGCCGTGGAGAGCCTGCTGGATCGGAGCCGGGATCCTGCGGAGGAGGGTGCCCAAGGTGTCGGGCAGGCGGCTGTCGTGAGATTCAGCGATAACCTGCGCCTCTTCGGGAGCGGTCAAGCGATAGAAGGCCACTCGTTCGGCACCGAAGCGCTGGCGCATCTCGCCCAACAAGTCAGTTAGGGGATCGATCAGCTCTTGCTCTTGGCGAATCCGGGCAATATCGGCAAACCGCTGGGCCAGTCGGGTGTCGGAAACTTGTCGCTCGTAGGTGGCGTTGCGTTCCCGCACAAAGTTGCGCACCAGGATCAAAATGATCCCCCAGCTCAGCAGCAGAATCGGGAAGCTGATGCCGGAAAAGATCAAAGCCTGCAGCAGATCTTGCTCGTAAAGCTGGACGCTGGCCTGAATGTTGCTGCGAATGGCCTCCAGGGTTTGGTTGATCCCTTCGGCGTAGATGCGCTTTTGCTCTTCGTACTCAGGGCTGTGCAGCAAGTTGAAAGCCCGTTCCTGCTCGCCGGCCCGAATCAGATCAAAAGCCTGCACTTCCCACTCCACCAGCTTGATGTTGGCTGCTGTGGTTTTGGCTGCATAGGCTTCGTAAGAGGCGGGATCCAATTGCTGAATCTCCGCCAGCACCTCATCCAACTGAGGGACATGGATGTTGTAGCGCTCTTCCCAGGACAGATCCCCGCTGGCAGCGGCCATGCGGGCAGACATGGTCAAGACTTCATCCAAATAGATCACCTGATCGCTCAGGTTTTGCAGGGTGAACTGCCGCGAGATCGCCGGCTTGAACTCGAAATAGGTGCGGGCTACGCTGCCGGCAGAGACGGCAAACAGCAGGGAGCTGATGCCCAGAGGAAAACTGATTGCCAGGGCCAGGCGGGATCCCGCGACTTTGCGTTGGGGCCGGGAAGATGGAGCAGGCCTGAGAAAGAGGGGACGGAAGGAAACCATAGAATTTTGCCTTTAAGTGAGGGTAAGTCGGGGAAAAGGTCGCCAAGATCAAGGGTTTGCCGAGGAATCAACTGAGTTGAGCTTTTGGACAATGGCAAGAGGGTCGAGCACCCAGAGAGGCTCATCCCCTTCCAACACCAGCCCTTTGCAAGAGTCGTAGAAGTTCTCCAGTCGAAAGTTGTTTTGTGCTGCCTGGGCTTTTGTTAAGGGTTGGATCTCCTCGGCGGGCACTCGAGCTACTCCTTTCACGTGTTGGGTTGCCAGGCCCAAGCCTGTTCGCACTGGCGATGCAGAGCCCCCAAATTCTGGGCGCATCACCACCAAGTGGTGTTCGGGCTGCCCAAAGTCCAAGGGCTCTAGGCCGAGAAATTGCGGCAGATCCAGTCCCCAGAGAATGCGATTGCGATAGTTGAACAAGCCCAGCACCCATGCGGGCTGGTTGGGGAGAGGGGTAAAGTGGTGCGGGCCAACAATTAGAGCTTCCTGGGCAAATGCCATGGGCAAAAGGGCCCGACAGTCTACCCCCAACTGTAGATGTAAGTACAGCTCGCCGGTACGGGTAGAAGTAGGGCTGTGTGGGGAGAAAGCTACCGCCATTGCCGTTCTCGCTCTGCCAATTCTAAGACATCTCCTAAGAACAATTCGTGATAATCACAGGGATCCTAACTGGAGGCGCAGCTCAGCAAGGACAGGAGTGGCAAAAATCATGAGCTCGGGCTGAGCACTACTGATTTCACGGCCCGCAAAATGTCTTCGCGGGTAAAAGGCTTGGTCAGATAAAGATCGATCCCTTGCTTCATGCCCCAGAGTTTGTCCAGCTCTTGATTTTTAGAAGTACAGGCCACAACGGGCAACTTTTGGGTTTCCGGGTTTTTCTTGATTTGGCGGCACAATTCCAGCCCGCTCATGCCTTCCATGACCAAGTCCGTCAGCACCACATCGGGTTTGTCGTTGCGGATCTGCTGCAATGCCTCTTGGGCGTTGGCCACCGCTACCACCTGATAGCCTTCTGAGCGGAGGTAATCGCTGATGAGCTGTCGCTCCGAGGCCACATCTTCCACCACAAGAACTTTCACCATGATCGACATCTCCTTATCTCTTTTTCGACGAACCTTTAGAGGGATCCCTAGCTGAGATAGCGAAACACCATCTGCAGCAATTCTTCCTGCCGAAAGGGCTTGGTCAGGTAATCGGTGGCACCGGCCAGGCGCGCCTTCACCCGATCGATCAGACCTTTGTGGCCTGTGACCATCACCACCGGCACATCCTTTAACACGGAGGATTTGCGGATGAGGCTGCACAATTGGTAGCCATCCACGTTGGGCATACCCACGTCCAGCAGGATCAAATCTGGCTTGAGGGTGGTCAGCTTCATCAGGGCTTTCAAAGAGTCGCTGATGGTGTGAATGACCAGGTTGTGCCCTTCCAACAACCGCTGCAACTCGCTGAGCATGGCTTCGCTGTCGTCAATACAGGCCACAATCCAGGTTTTCGAGGCTTGGGGAGATGGGCCTAGATCTGCAAGCCCGTTGGCCAGGTGAAGAGGGACGGTAGGAGTTTCTGAGGGCTGTGATTCTGTCTCAAGCTTGGCCGAGTAGGTTTTGGGCAGCCGATCAAAGGGGGGCTGGGGATCCCGCAGGACAAGGATACCGGCTTTGACCAGAGGATGTAGGCGGCGAGCGATCTGGAGGTCGTCTTGATCGAGAAGGGCGCTCAACTGGCGGAAGCTAAACCCCTTCAGTAACCGGCCTAGCCGTTCCTGTTGCTCGGCGGGAAGGCGTTCTGCCTGGGCCCGGCTGGCAAAGTAGGGCCGTTGGTAGGGGGAGGTGATCTCAGGCCCCAAAGATTGCCATGCCCGTAGCCGCTTTTGGATCAGGTCGAGCAGGGATCCCCCATCCCACTGGCCCAGGGTGGGCACGTTGTCCAGTGGGATGATCTCCTGCTGAAAGCCCCCTGGAACCAGCAACAGATTTTGCAGCACCTCCTCGCCGATCCAAGCATTCAACCTGCGCGCAGCTTCCCAAGGCAGCAGTTGCTCCGTTACCATCCAACTCAGCCCCAGAAGGTCTGCAGGTAGAGGCCCAGTCTCCTGAGCCAATAGCGCCTCCACCTGCCGATGGATGCGTAGGCAATTTTGGCGAGTCAGAGAAAAGACTTGATGGCTGAGCCGACGCAGGTGGCGATCCAAGCGCTCCAAGGGCTCCAAGCTGTGGTGAGCAAACCCCAGGCGACCTTGGTGAAACACCAATGACCAAGTGCCCAGCCCCTCCCCTTTGTCCAAGGCACTGAAATACCGAACAACTCCTGTGAAGCTGACCTCTGCGTTCAGCAGATGGGCCGAGACTTCTGTACAGACGGGGGGACAGTTCATGGGTCGAGAGGACGTGCTCGGACAATTTCCTGCGCTGAGGTTGATGACACGACTGAAGTCTTAGCTACCCCACAAGCCGGTGAAAAAATGCTTTCCAGAATACAGTTCAAGCCCAGCCCTGACCCAGACGAGATCTTTAGATGAGCCAAGCCCAACAAGACGGCCAAGGCTGCACGAACTCAAAGGCAGTTTCAGCGTTCAATCCGTATTCAGAAAAACTCTCCTCCTGGGGAGATCGATGACTATTGCTCATCAGCCAATCTCTAAAGGTGAAGGCTAGCCCTCAGATTGTCTGCTGGCTTTCTTACTCGGGAACTTCCCGCGGAAAGCCTGCAAGACAAGATAAAGGTAACCCCGATAAACCTCTTCCGTAAAAATACGGAACTTAGGTCTTCTCCAATTTCCAAAGCTGCTCCAGGTGGGCTTGGCAGCGGCGCAGCAGTTGCCGACTCTCTTCAAAACTGATCTGCTCCAAGGCTTCGGGGTAGGAGCACCAGCGGTAGGCGGCCACCTCCTCTGGTTGCACCTGTAGCTCAGGGGGAGGAAATTGGGGCGGCAGCAAGGCCACGTAGTAGGTAACGGTTTTGGCCACTCGGTTCCCCTCTGGATCCGTAAAGGTGTAGGCTTCCTGCAGCGTCAAAGGGTCAGACTGGCCGGGCAGGGTCAGAAGCTGGTAGTCGGTCAAGCCGGTTTCCTCTCGCAATTCTCGCTGCGCCGCCTCCAGGTCGCTTTCGGAGCCATCCTTGTGCCCTTTTGGGAAAGCCCAATGCCCCTTCTGGTGCTGGATGAGCAGATACAAATGCGAAGAGCCGGGTCCGGGAGCTTCCTGGGCGGGCGGGCGGGGCAGGATGGGGATCACCCCATAGGCAGCATCTATCAGCATTGGGGAACTAATCTCCGAAGAGTCTGATGGCTGGCGGCCTGGGAGCGAAGACCTCGTTGGGATCCACCTGCGGGCGCTCTACCCCCTGCAGGGGCGAGAGGGGGCGACCGGTGTCGAATTGGAAGAGATAGATGGGCAACTGGCCATTCCCCAGAGGCAAAAGAGCTAAAGTATCGATTTGGGTCAGGGCGTTGCGGCTGGTGGGTCGGGTTAGGTTGAAAGCAACGATTCGGTCTTCCAAGGAATTGTCCGGGCTGGAGCGCCGGCCCAGGCCAATGCTGAACTGCTGGTTGCCCTGCTCATCCACTCCCAAGGCCCGCACATCTCCCAACTCCGCTTGAGGAGCGCTCCCCGGCAGGCCGGCTACCACCGGCGGCGCATCCACCGGCGGCTGCGAAGGCAAAAAGCGCAACTGCGTCCCTTCTGGCAAAATGCGGTAGTCCTGGTAGTCATGCTGGATGGACAGGGATCCCCTGAACACGCGGCGGTTCAGGCCCTCCAGGGTCCAAAAGCCATAGCCCAAATTGATGCGGGTGCTCTCCGGCAGCCAGTAGCGCTCCCCTCCCTCGGGAGCTGGCACCGCCGTAAACCCCATCAGGACATAGGCCTGCCCCCACACCCCCGACAAAAACAGCAACACCTGCCGCGGCAGCCCCGACTGCGGATCCAGCCACAGCTCCCGCAACTGGCCTTCCTGAATGGGCTCTAGGCGCAAGTGCTGGACAGGGGATCCAGCCAAATCCACCCGTTCTGAGGAGAGGACGCGGTAGCGGCTGGGATCCGCCTTCAAGTAAAAGCTCACCGAGGGCAAGAGGGCTTCCGGTCGGCTCACATACACCGAGTACAGCTGCAGCAGATCCGACTGGTTCACCACTTCCAATTGGCGCGAATCCAAGAGGCGGATGCGATCCCCTTCGGCTACCCAAGCCTGCCAACTGCCGTCGCGGCGGTAGAGCACATCCAACGTGGCTGTGAAGGTTTGGGATCCCTCCACCCGCACCTGCTGGCGATATTGCAAGTTGGGCAAAGGGGGCAATTGCTCTAGAGCGGCGTTGTAGCGCTCCAGCCAAGCTTGGGGATCCTGCTTAGGGCTGGCAAGAGAAGAGGGAGCCGATTGGGCCACGGCTGGATCCCCTGACGGCAGACCGACCAGTCCCGTTGCCAGGAACACCACCCCGCCGAGATAGCCCCAGCCTCGAAGGGATCCCTGCCGCTTCCTAAATTGGGAGGGTTCAGGGAACATCAGCTCACCTCGCAACACCGCTCTTGCTGCCCTTCTTGTCGCTGCTTGTGCCCGGATCAGAGCGCTTCCCACACCTGAGAGAAAGCGTTCGGAAGGGATCCCTACTCTCTGCCCGCCGATTGAGTACGCCTATTCAATGGAAATGGATTGGGGGCCGTCGGAGCGACCGGAAGGCGGGGGCTCCTCCACCCTCAGCCCCTGGGACTCCAGCCAACTGCGCAGCGGATCTTGCTTCACATCCAAACGCAGCAGGCCGCTGAGAAAACCGCCACAGAACGGAACAGGATTGCTCAGAAAGGTCTTCCAGACCTCATTCATCTCCATAGCCGCAACACCAACCACCCCCCCAATCCTAGCAAGGCCGGCAGGTGGGGATCCCCTCCCTTGGCTAGACGGCAATCAACTTCTCTCGGTTTATGTTCTGCAGCACACTAAAAATGCTGTTGCCAATGCGCTGGAACTCTTTACTGCTTTTGTCGGCAAAGTGCAATACCCAAGGAAGCCTACAGGCTTGAAAACCACTAGCAGGATGAAGCTGGGAGAGATGGTAAGTTTGTATAGCCAGAACTTCCAAAGGAGTGTTGCCGTGTTCATGGACAACTCGCAGCGGTCTTGCGCTGCCAATTGGCACCGAGGACTTCTTAATGGGCTGGCTTGTTACGAGCATAAATGACCTTCGTTCATGGTCAAAAATGACAGTGCCCATTGCAGCGTCTCTATAGCTTACTTTTTCCTCTCTTCCCATTCTGACCTCTCTTCCCATTCTGACTGTGCCACTTTTGCGCACTCCGACAATATCTACAGCAATCTTTTCTTTTCTTAGTTCCTCAATTGTTTTATCAAATTCGCCTCTTTGAACTAAGCCATCCCTCATCAAAAGAACCTTTCTAGGGTATCGATGAAATTTGTTGTAGAATCTATTGACGAGCTTGGACACGGTTTGATAAATTGCCTCGCCGGAAAAAGTTTCTCCTCTTTGTATATCGGGCAACTCCCAGCCTAAGCTTTGACCATTGGCCAGTACCGCGAAGGCAGAGGTTCCGTAGTAAAGCTCTCGATTCGTCCCCACATCAAAACCAATGGTAAGCTCGGAGCACTCAGGATGATCGAGGGGTTCAAGCAACACGGGTTGCCACGCAGCTTTACACAGAAGTCCTAGTACGACATTTAGAGCTTTGTAGGGGTCAGCTCCAGGAATCATAAACTGAGTTGCTATTCCTGCTCGAAGTGCTTGCAAGCGGATCTTTTGCTTGTGCTCATTAGGCGACAAGGGCATGACAACCAGAACGGTTTTGATCCCTTTGTCGGCCCAGCTTTGCCAAAACCTCTGTTGAGCAAGGTCGCCTTCAGGCAAATCTTGACGGGTTGCGTAAAAGTCTATTTCAACTCTTGCTCCGCTCTTTTTAGCTACTTCAAGTAGGCACTTGCGAACCTCAGTAGGATACTCACGTTTATTATCGTCAAGATTTAGAAGTCCAAACTTTGTCTCGCCAACTCTTGCACATCCTTGGTACCTAACTCTCGCGGGGTTTTGGACTTGTCTATGACCAAACCCCAATAGCCTTGGACTTGGCATAATGTATCCTTCTGCTTTTAGGGGATCAGCCTGAAAGTCAGAAATATTGTAGACATTTTCTATAATAGTTTTTGCGGTCTCTTTAGACTCTTTCAATCTCTCTTCTAAACTTTTTCTGATGTGCTCGCTAACCAAGGAGCTAACTTTTTTGCCAGTCCATCTTTGATCTTCTATACTTGCTAGCATCTCCAAAGTTAAAACAGGCGACAGTCTCCGCGATAGATGAAGGATAGGCTCTGCCTTTTGTCTGAAATTGCGTTCTCTCGAGACCACTTGAACCACCAGAGAGCCATCAACTTCTTCTGGAGTTGCTCCGTACTTCTGTACATGATAATCCGCTAAGCTAGTGTTTAGCTCCGCTAACCATACTTCCCTTGGCGACTGATTGGAAATAATGCCTCGATACTCCCAAGTTGGGTATTTATTATTTTTTGTCCTGTATGTGTTTCGTACAATTTCAATTGAGACATCTGGGTAATTTTCCAGCCACTCATGCAGCGTCCATGGGCTGTAGAAATGGTATCGGATGTCGATCTCTAGATAGAGCTTCTTATCTTGTCTAATAACAACGTCTAGCTCTCTTCCTTTGTGAACCTCCCACCCATCTCCGCAAAGTGGTTTTTCCGAGTCCTTAATCCGTTCTACTCCTTCCAGACCCGTAACCCACCAGATCAATCCTCCTCCTGTTGATCGCTCAATCTCTGTTCTTTTGTACTTAGATCTTAGACTCCAATCTAGTTTCTTGCGCTCGAAAGTTTCTAGAGCCTGTCTCTCTGTAGGGTCTGTACAATCTAGAGCCTTAGAACCAAGCTCTTCCAACTCCCATTCCTCTGTTTTGAGTTTACTGGCCGGAACTTTTTCTCGGGTTATGATGCGATTTCCCAGACGAACAGCCATTACACCTAGCTGATTACAAATCTTGGAGAGAGCCCTCTGCTCCTCTCCTAGATCTGGAAGAGGGTTTGGCCTGCAACTATACTCATAGAAGGTGAGCTCTTCTTGAGTTAGCTCCTTGACGAAGAAGCGATTAAGAGTAACCTCAACTTTCTTCTGGAGTAAATTCATTGGCAGACTCTAGTTTCAAGTTTCTCT
>NZ_JANSIA010000071.1:0-16601 GCF_047461835.1 Synechococcus sp. R60.1
AAGGGACAAGCATTGATGTCACAGCGATTGTGTTCCCACCACGCAAAGCGCTCTGCCAAGCGGTAGTTGTACTGCTTGCGTAACAAGTCTAGCCATTGGTCCATCAGAGCAACTTGGCTAGAAGTAGGGCGTAAGCGATACTGGTAAGCAGTTCTCATGATGAGGGTATAAAATCCTGCTACGCCGGTCATAGCACCAGTAAGGACGAAGCATCGTGTCCTCGCCTTTTATCCCGACCCTTACCCTGGATAGTGGTGAGTGGATAGTGACCAGCCACTAGTCACTAGTCACTAACAGAAGGCGGGGCTTCCCGCCGGTCTAGCTAACAAAGCCAATCCCCAAAGATCGAAAATGGCCCCCTGGCTGCGCCTCAGCCCCTCCATCTCTCCTGCAGCTTGAGCTCCATCTGCAGATCCCGCGCCGGGACAGGGTCAGCTTCCAGTCTTGCTGCCCATCTCGGCAGCTTGGATCAAGGCCCTGGCTCGCTGTTGATCCAACTTGGCTTGCAAGCGCTCTTGCTTGTCGCTGCTGGTATTCAAAACTTTGCTTGCTTCGTCCAAGAGGGCCTGAGCCGCTGCCTTATCCACTTTTTCACCCCGCTCTGCTCGGTTGACCAGGACGGTTACCTCGTTATTTTCGACTTCTGCAAATCCGCCCATGACCGCAATGGCCAACCACTTTCCATCGGCTTTGACCCGCATAACGCCATTGCCGATGGCGGTCAAGAGGGGGGCGTGCCCGGTGAGAATGCCCAATTGGCCCGAAGTGGCAGGGAGGATCACTTCCTCGCTGGGGGCATCCCAAACCGTGCGGTCGGGGGTAATCACACGAACCATCAGCGTCACGACAGATCTCCTGAGGGCTTGAACACTTTCGCGTCGGCGGTGCGGAGCACCCTGGTTTCGATCCTAGCGGATTAGGATCCCTGCAGCTTTGCCGGGTTCTCCTTTTGTCTCTTCTCTCGAGGCAGCCACACTTAACCTGTGCATAACTTTGCCTTTACCTCAGGCTGGAAGGCAAGCGCTAAGGTGTTGTCGGGAACACTTATCTCTCGCCCCCACCTCAGCATTGACGGCCAGACCATTGCTGTTGGTTTGTAGAAGGGAGCCCAACGACCGGTGCGCCCAGTTTCCCTAGCGGAGCCAGCCTATGCCTGAAGCGATGCCTAGCCATTTTGCTGCCGGCCTGTCCACACGGGAGCGCCAGCTGCTAGAAGACCTCTACCGAAGCCGCAGTTTATCTCCCTACACTCCTGGCCAGGTTATCCCTCTGTTTCCTGAGGAATGGGTGATCGTCTGTCGGGGCGTGGTACAGTTGACCACCCTCTATCCCAATGGCGGTGAGGCGTTGTTGGGGTTTGCCGGCCCCTCCATGCCCCTGGGATCCCCTCTGACGATGCTGGATCCCTACCAAGCTAAGGCTTTGACGGCAGTTGATGTGCTGCGGCTGCCGGCAGCAGAGGTGGAAGCCTCAGAGATCCTGAGTCAAGGGCTGCTCAAGCAGGTGGTGCGTCGGCTGCGCCAAACCGAAGCATTGCTCGCCTTGGCCGGACGGCGGCGGGTAGAGGATCGGCTGCGCCAGTTGCTCTCCCTTTTGGCTGTGGAGCTGGGATCCCCGGTTGCAACAGGGGTGCGCCTGCAAGTGCGCCTTACCCACCAGGACTTGGCCAATGCCATCGGCACTACCCGGGTCACCATTACCCGTCTCCTAAACCGCTTTCGCCAGCAGGGCTGGGTTGCGGTGGACAAAAACCGGCACCTTGTCATCAAACTCGCCCACGCTCCGTAAAACCTTTAGAAACTGAGCAGGATCTGCTCCTAGGGCATGGCTGAAAGCTGGCAGTTTTTGGCTCGTAGTTAACTGCTGGGAGATGGAGCTGACGGGAGTCGAACCCGTGTCCGAGATGGGTACTGAGGGATCACTCATTCACAGGTTTAGCCTCTTTGACCCTCGAGGCGGGGATCGCCGTTTGGATCCCGGCGATGGGAGTTCTCCGCCTGATCTTGGTCTCTCCCTCGACGGAGCCGGAGTAGAGAGCTGCACCCGTTGGGGTTGTGATCCGCCCACTTAACGGGGTCGTGAGCAGATCCTCGAGCTCAGAGTAAGTTTTCGGTTACTGAGCCTTAGGCAGCCAAAGCAGCCGCTTTACGAGCAAAGGGTACGACGTTGTTCGCACGTACTGTTTTGAGCCTGGTGGTAACGGGATAAGCTCAATCCCGACCTGCCTCATGAACCCATGTTCGCCACCCCGTCGAAACCGTTACAGCCCCAGGGTTGACTTGAGTCCAGCATAGCAAGATTTTTGGGGATACGGCCAGAACCTTTGCGAATGTGACAGAAGCTTTGCTAATATGACGAAGCTGCAAACTTGGGTCGGTAGCTCAGCGGTAGAGCACTCGGCTTTTAACCGATTGGCCCAGGGTTCGAATCCCTGCCGACCCATGTCAGTCTTCTTCTTCCAAAATGCGAGGCACCTTGAAGAACATGTCTGCCCGGTCAGGGGCGTTGGCCAGGATCCCTTCGATATCGGGGTAGGGCTCAACTTCATCGGGGCGAGTGGGCAGTTCCATGTCCAGGACATGAAAGGTGGGCTCTACCCCCTCCGTGTCCAGCTCCTTCAGTTGCTCCACATAGGCCAAGATGTCTGTTAGCTGCTCTGTGAACTGGATCTCCTCCTCTTCGGTTAGCTCCAAACGAGCCAAGTGAGCAACATGTTGGACTTCTTCCCGTTGCAGCATCCTCTCCTCCGGCTCGCAGGTTATCGACTTAACTTCAGGTTATCGACTTAACTTAGTCTAGGGTAGTTGAGCGCAACCGTTCGCGTTAGCGGGACGGAGTCCTTCTGCAGGAAGGCTCAGTACACTTCCAGGTTGGCGCGCCCGGTGGTTTTCAGCCAGTTTTGGGCCTCGATGTAGTTGTTGGGCGCAATGCGAATGGCCCGAATCCAGTACTGGGCAGCCTCGTCGAACAGGGACTCTGCTGTTTCCTCATCCCCGGCTTGCAGGCTCAGCTCGCCCTTGTGGTGCAGCAGCACGGCAATGTTGTTCAGAGCAGAGCAAAGTCTTGGGTTCAACTCCAGAGCTTGGTGATAGTACTCCAGAGCCTTGTCCAGTTCGCCGTTGCTCTGGTAGATCAGGCCCATGTTGTAGAGGATGTAGCTGCGGTCTTCTTCCCCTTGCTCCAGGGCAAGGGCTTCTCTGTAGTTTTCTAGGGCCTCGGCATATTCTCCTTCGCTCTGAGCGGCCATGCCATCCCGGTAGTAGGCAAAGGCTTTCTTTTGCTCAGAACTCACCCCTGGCAGCAGCTTCAGGATCAGATCGGCCATGACGGTAAAGGTTTTGTCGATGAAGTTGTCGTTCTTCATGCTGCGCGGCATGGCTGACCTCTTTTAGAACTTAGAACTCAGGATTTCTTTCTTGCGTTGTATCACGCCCAAGGCGGGATCCGAAACACAACTCCATGAGGGCTCTGTCTCAGGCTACGGCAGGGGAACTGCAACGCTGCTGCAACGAGGCTGCGAACGGCTTGGCCAAGGAACTTCCGAGCCTGTTAAGACCGTGTCGAGGAGCGCTTGCTCAGGCGCACAGGATGCCACTGCACGGTTTCGCCGGGGGAAACTTCGATCTCACAGGCGGTGTCGATCAGCCGCTGTGCCTGCGCTTGAGGGGTGGGATAGCGGGCCAGATCTGCATCCACCAGGTGGGGATGCTCCTGCAACAGCCGCACGAGAAACTCCTGCAATTCCTCAGGGCTGAGAAATTGCTCCGGCAAGCCCGGTATCAGCAGCACATAGTGGTTGGCAGCACGCAACAGTTCGGGTTCAGAGTCTGACATGGTGTGCGGTTGGGCATCTTCCTTCCATCATGAACCAACAGGTTGCGCCTCTCTTGATATCCTGAAAAAGACTTTCCTTGCTCTTGTCCTCCGTCTTGTTGGCGTTTGAGATCTGCTTTCCCTATGGCCAAGCCGCGCACCCTTTCTGGCATTCAGCCCTCTGGCGAACTGCATTTGGGCAACTACTTGGGGGCAATTAAAAACTGGGTGGCCGAGCAGGAGCACTACGAGAACTTTTTTTGCATCGTCGATCAACACGCCATCACCGTTCCTCAGGATCCTAAGCTGCTGAGGGAGCGAACCCGTTCGCTGTTTGCCCTTTATTTGGCCTGCGGTCTCAGCCTGGAGCATTGCGTGCTATTCGTCCAGTCCCATGTGCCTGCCCATACGGAGCTGGCCTGGCTGTTCAACACCATCACCCCCATGAACTGGGCGGAGCGCATGATCCAATACAAGGAGAAGAAAGAAAAACAGGGAGAGGAGACCAGCGTTGGCTTGTTCAGCTACCCGATTTTGCAGGCGGCGGATATTTTGCTCTACCAACCCAAGTATGTGCCAGTGGGGGAGGATCAGCGGCAGCATATTGAGCTGTGTCGGGATATTGCCCGCCGCTTCAATGACCGTTTTGGAGAGGTGTTTCTGATCCCAGAGGCCCTGATTCGTCCGGAGGGGGCGCGGGTAATGAGCTTGACCGATGGTACGCGGAAGATGTCCAAGTCGGATCCCTCGGATTTCAGCCGTATCCATCTGCTGGATGACCCGGATACCATCCGCAAGAAGATCCAAAAATGCAAGACCGACCCCATTCGGGGCATTACTTTTGACGATCCGGCTCGTCCCGAAGCCCACAATTTGTTGACGATTTACATGCTCACCTCCGGCAAAAGCAAGGAGGTGGTGGCGGCTGAGTGTGCCGAGATGGGGTGGGGGCAGTTCAAGCCCCTCCTTGCCGACAGCATCATCGCTGCCCTGGAGCCCATTCAGCAGCGCTACCGGGAACTGTGGAGCAACCCCGACCACCTGCTCGTTCTGATTCGGGAGAATGCCGCTAAGGCCCGGGCCATCGCCGAGCAAACGCTACAAAGGGTGAGAGAGGCCATGGGGTTCTTACCCCCCTGAGGGATCCCTGCCCAAGCTTTGATCAGTCGGGGTTGCCATCGCGGATCTCGACGGTGCTGAAGGCGCTCACCAGCCAGTCTAAACCCAGCTCTGAGAGGATCCCTTTCCAGCCCAGGCGCAGGCGCTCCTGCCATTCTTGCCGGTGGTTAATCAAGTACACACAGACCAGAGTGATGCCCACTCCCAGCCATTGCAGCCGCGTCAGCGATTCCCCCAGAAAGGTGCTGCCAAACAGCAGGGCAAAGATGGGGGTGAGGAAGGTCAGGGAGCTGAACTCGGTGAGGTTTTCCTGGGAGGCGAAATAGAAGAAGAGGGCATAGGCCAAGGCGCTCCCCATCACCGAAGCGTAGAGAAGGCCCAGCCAGTGGGTTCCGCTCAGGTGTTGCCATTGCTGAGTCTCCGTCAGTCCCGACAGCAGGATCAAGGGCAGGCTGCCCAACACCATGTGCCAGCCCGTCGCCAGCACCGGATCCGCCACCTCCGCCACCTTGGGCATCATCACGGTGCCGATGGCCATCGACAGGGAGGCCATCAACATCCAAACGACGCCGGCCCCCAACTGCAGGGATCCCTCGCCGGATAGGCCGATGAGGCCAATGCCGAAAACTCCCAGCCCCAGGCTCAGCCAGCCTAGGGATCCCATCCGCTCGCGGTAAAACCAGGTGGCCATCAGAGCCACCGCCAGCGGCTGCGAGTCAATGAGCACGGATCCCAGGCCCGCCCCTGTCTCTTTCAGCCCTTGGGCCAAAAATCCCTGAAAACATGTGCCATCCACCAGCGCAAACGCCAACACCCATAGCCAGCCGCGCAGCCCTCTGGGATGCCAGGCGTGAGACGCAGAACCCCGCCCCTGCCAGAGCCGAAAGGCAAGAACCAGGATCCCTGCCGGCAGCAACCGCAGAATGGCAATGAAGAGGGGGGTGGTCTCGGAGAGGGCATCTCGCATCACCACCATCGCCGAGCCCCACAGGAAAAAGGGGGCAATCATCAGGAGGCGTTGCCAGATAGGCTGAAAGAACAGGTCAGACTGAGCCATAGGTGCTTCAAACTTGGAGACGGAAGTTAACCCCATGTTAAGCGCTGGGGCAGCTCAGTTACAAATCTTAACTGTTGATGCATGTTATGCCTGGCATGGGATCCCTGGAGGGCTTTCTCAACCTGGACAAGCCGGCGGGGCTCACCTCCCACGACTGTGTGGCGGCGGTGCGGCAGGTCTTGCGCACCCGCAAGGTGGGGCATGGGGGCACCTTGGATCCGGCGGCAACGGGGGTTTTGCCGATTGCGGTGGGACGGGCAACACGCTTTTTGTCGTTTTTGTCGGGGGATAAGGTGTATCAAGCAACCTTCCGATTGGGACAGCGCAGCGACACCGACGATGCCGAAGGGCAGATCCGGGTGGGATCCCCTTGTCCTGGGTTGAGTCGCGAGCAGGTAGAGCAGTGCTTGCGGGAGTTTACCGGCGAGATCTGGCAGGTGCCGCCCCTCTACAGCGCCCTTAAGCGCCAGGGGAAAAAGCTCTACCAGTTGGCCCGGGCCGGCGTGGAGGCTGCGGAACTCCAGTTGGAACCCCGACGGGTGGTCATTCGGCAACTGCGCATCCTGGGCTGGCGAGCCGGAGACTTTCCGGAAGTGGATCTAGAAATTGCCTGTGGCCCCGGCACCTACATTCGTGCCCTTGCCCGCGATGTGGGGGAAAAATTGGGCTGTGGAGGGCTGATGAGCCGGCTGCGACGGCTGCAAAGTGGCCCCTTTCGCATCGCAGAAAGCCTGCCCCTGGAGAAATGGCAGGGATCCGCGGATCCCGCTGCCGCCCTGTTGCCCATTGAGTGGGGATTTGCCGATTGGGAGGCAGTAGAACTCTCTTCCGCCAAAGCGAAGCAGTGGCTGCAAGGTCAGGCCATTCCCCTCGACCGGCCCATTATCGGTGCCCCTACTTTGCGGGTGCTGGATGAGGAGGGCAAGTTTTTGGGCTTGGGGTACGGTCAGGCAGGCCAGCTCAAGCCGCTGCGGGTGTTGCCGCCGGATCCCTAGAGTGTTGCAGAAAGGTTACATTTTTGTAACAACATTGGCCATTGTCTCAGAGGGAAGTGGGAAAGAAACCCCCGCATGCTAAACTTCTGAGGGCGAAGGGGAGCCTGAAGCGTCGCCGTTGCCGGGCTCTGGTTCAATTCTCCAGGGCTGACCTTTGGATGTTGTCTGGCAAAATCTCTTCTCATTTTTTCATCTCAAGCTACTTTACAAAATAAAGTCACAAGAATGGAGCTGGGGATATGCGGGATGCTGTAACCACGCTGATCAAAACCTACGACCTGACGGGCCGCTACTTGGATCGGGAGGCAATGGATGCGCTCAAGGCTTTTTATGACTCGGGGCTGCGGCGCATCAAGGCCGTGAACGTGATCAATCTCAACTCAGTGGATATCGTCAAAACGGCTGCTGCGGCCATGTTCGCCCAGGTGCCAGATCTCATTCGTCCGGGAGGCAACGCCTACACCACCCGCCGCTATGCCACCTGTTTGCGGGATATGGACTACTTCTTGCGCTACGCTTCCTACGCGCTGGTGGCTGCCGACAACAGCATTTTGGATGAGCGAGTCTTGGCCGGCTTACGGGAGACCTACAACTCCCTCGGTGTGCCCATCGCCCCGACGGTGATTGGCATTCAAAACATGAAAACCCGCACCCTGGAGCTGCTTGGCTCTGGCGAAGACTACAGCTTTGTGGCCGAGCCCTTCGATTACCTGAGCGCTAAGCTGAGCGAAACCGATATCTAAACCGATATCTAAGCGCCTGCTCTTATTCGTCGGCATAGGGGTTTGGCGGCACCGGTATCGGCTCCACCTGCTCGGCAGCGATTACCAACTGAGATTGGCCATCCCGCTGCTCCACGGCCATGCGCCCCTCCAGACGCAGCCAACTGTCGGCAGTTAACTGCTCTGCCTCTGGCCAGCGCACCGGCAAGCCCACAGGGTAAGCATCGGCAGCACAGCAGCTAACCAAAAACCGGGCAATAACAAAGTGGTCGGGTCGCTCGTCGGGAATGACGAACCCCTGCACCCGCACCGGCTGGTTCTCATAGGTGTAGGGATCCGGGTAAACATCCAAGGTGCGCACCCAGTCCAGCAGAGTACGCTGACGCGGGTCGAGCTTGGGGCGAAAAGCCTGCGGCTGGCTACGAGATGCTCCCAGATAGGGAGATACCCCTCGGTTGAGGGCAGTTTGGCTGGAGAGCGGGCGTGGCTCGACCCAAAACCCCAGCAGTGCTGTCAGGATCAACAGTCCTGCGCCCAGCCGCGGCCCCAATAGTGAGGCATGGACTTCAGAAGAGGCAACTTTGGCTCCTCGCCAACGGCCAATCCCCAAGCCCAACAGACATAGCCCGGCCAACAACGCCACATTCACATAGCCGGGATTGATCAACATCAGCAGGGTGCCCCGCCAGCGATAGACGATCAGCAGGATCCCTAGCAACATCAACCCAACCGCCTCCCAGTAGGCTGTATTGCCCCACCGCAACGGTTTGGACTCCGTCCCGCTGACGCGACCGACAGGCCGAGACATACCCTTGGTTTTCGCGTGCGGTTCCTCTGGATTTTGTTTTTCTCGAAGACGACCAGAACTGCTTTTGGGCATGGGTTGCAGCTTTTTCACACCACTCCGAGCCTAAGTTTAGCAATCCTCGCGGAAGTGCCCACTGCCGGCGTTGGGGAATGCCTGTGCTGCCAATTTCCCAGTCACAGGTATCGGGTTGCCCGAATAAGGCAAGGACTCCGTCCCCCTAACGCGAACAGCAAAACATTTCGTTTGGCTCACGTTCTTTGATTGCCGTCTTTACAGCTTCAGGGATCCCATCATCAATTCAACAAATCCAGCCACAGATAACCTCACATTGATATCCCATTGATAACGGACTTTAGCGTGATGGACAGGGTTGTAGGCGGGTGTATAAAGCCTAGGGAGTTGCTGCAATTTTGGCGGTCTGCTCTACAGTGGGATAGACGCAACTGAGATAGCACACGCGAATGTTGGCAAGGATACCTAGCTGGCTGCGGGGCGTGAGCTACGCCATCTATGGTTTTCTCTACCTGCCAATTCTGCTTATTGCGGTCTATTCCTTTAACCGCGCCCGCTTTGGGCTGGTATGGACGGGCTTTACCTTCGATTGGTACTTGGCTCTCTTTCGGAATGCCTCGATCTGGCAGGCGACGCAGAACACCCTCGTCTTGGCCGTGGTCAGCACCCTGGTCAGCACGCTGCTGGGATCCCTGCTGGGCTATGGGCTGTATCGCTATCGCTTCCCCGGTAAAAAGATCCTGCAGGGGCTGATGCTGTTGCCGGTGATCGTCCCCGATATTGTGATGGCCATCGCGCTGCTGCTGTTCTACCAGTTTGTGCGCTTTTACACGGGCCTCTTTGAGCTGGGCTTGGGGACGATGATCTTGGCCCACATTACGTTTCAGATTGCTTTTGTGGCTATTGTGGTGCGCAGCCGTCTCCAACTTTTGGATCCCGCCCTGGAAGAAGCAGCCTATGACCTCTATGCAAACACCTGGCAAAAGCTACGCTATGTCACCTTGCCCTTGGTCATGCCAGGGATCCAAGCTGCCGCTTTGCTGGCTTTTACCCTTTCGATAGATGATTTTGTCATCTCCTTTTTTACCAGTGGGCCGGAGAGCCTGACCTTGCCAATTTTGATCTACAGCACGGCGCGACGAGGAGTTACCCCGGAAATCAATGCCCTCTCCACCTTGATCATTCTGGTTACCTTGATCTTGGTCGTGGGCTTCCCCCTGCGGAGTGCTCCGCACCGCTGACGCGAACAGCCGCTCCCGCCTGGGATCCCGCTAGCCGTTCTCGACAGTTCCCCCTCTCCCCCTGAGAGAGGTTGGAGATGAGGGCCTAAGCCTAAGTGTTGAAGTAGCGGGCTGCCGGATGGTAAGCAACGATGGCGGTGGTGGACTGTTCCGGATCCAATTGATCGCTTTCGTCCATGGTGAGGCCAATGCGCTCGGCCTGGAGCACCTGCAGCAGAACCCGTTGGTCGGCGATGTTGGGGCAGGCGGGATAGCCGAAGCTGTAGCGGGATCCCCGATAGCCCTGGTGCAGGATCTTGCGGATGTCGGGGCTATCTTCGTGGCCGAACCCCAGCTCCCGCCGGATGCGGGCATGGCACCATTCCGCCAGGGCTTCCGCCAGGGTCACGGTCAGGCCGTGGAAATACAGGTAGTCGGTGTACTGGCCTTCGGCAAAGAGGCGCTGGGCATAGGCGGTGGCCTCTGGGCCCACCGTAACCGCCTGCATGGGGAAGACATCTACTAGGCCAGTGGAGCGATCGGCAAAGAAGTCGGCGATACAGTAGCGGTGGCCGCTCTTTTGGCGGGGGAAGGTGAAGCGGGCCAGCTCCCGCACCTGGGGAGAAAGCTGGGGCCGCTCGACCGTCGGCAGTTGGAAGTAGGTGGTGGAGTCGGGCTCCAGGGCAAACAGCTCCGGGAAGCTGGCCGGGTCGAACAGGATTAGAGTATTTCCTTCCGCCTGGGCCGGGAAATAGCCGTAGACAATCTGGGGGTGCAGCAGATCTTCTGCCAGGATCCGCTCTTTCCAGCGCTCGATCACCGGCTCCACCTGGGTGGCGATAAACTCGGCAAACTCCTCTGCCGACTGGTCGCGGGGCTTGCGAATCTGCCACTGGCCGGCTACCAGGGCCTGCTTGTCGATGTAGAAGAAGACCTCTGGCCAGGGGATCTGATCCGAGGCGAGAAGTTTGGATCCCCAGAAAGGCGGGATGGGTCGCTCGGTCTCCAGGGCAACGGCTTCAGAGCGGCGGGTGTCTTGGGACTCGGAGAGGGTGAGGGCGGGAGCAGCTCCCACGGTGGTCTCCGCAGGGGGCAGGCTGGGATCCGTTTCCTCTGGAACCCAAGAAGCCTCTTTCTGGCCATTGGCAGAGGGGGATCCCTGCTCCAAGTCATCCAGAAAACCCAGCCGGTCGTCCCAGCGTCCGGCAGCTTTGGCCTGCATCAGCCGATCCATAAAGTGGAGATCGACGAAGGCGTCGCGGCCATAGATCACCTGGCCTTTGTAGGTCTTGCGGCAGTCTTCTTCCACAAAGCGGCGGGTGAGGGCAGCCCCTCCCAAAATGACGGGAACCGTGATGCCCCGCTCGTTAAACACCTCCAAGTTCTCCTTCATAAAGGCGGTGGATTTTACCAACAGGCCGCTCATGGCAATGCAGTCGGCCTTGCTCTTTTCATAGGCTTCGATGATGTTTTCCACCGGCTGCTTGATGCCCAAGTTAATTACCCTGTAGCCGTTGTTGGTGAGGATGATGTCCACCAAGTTTTTGCCAATATCGTGGACATCCCCCTTGACGGTGGCAATCAAAAGAGTGCCTTTGCACACTTCCCCTCCCACCTTTTCCATGAAGGGCTCCAGGTATTTCACCGCCGCTTTCATGGTTTCTGCCGACTGCAGCACAAAGGGCAGTTGCATCTTGCCGGCACCGAACAGCTCCCCCACCTCTTTCATGCCATCCAGCAAAAAGGTGTTGATGATCTCCAGGGGAGGATATTTCTGCAGTGCCTCCGCCAAGGTTTCTTCCAGGCCAATCCGCTCGCCGTCGATGATGTGCCGCCGCAGCCGCTCCTCCAGAGGCAGCGTGGCCAGGGATCTGGCTGCCCGCAGCTCTTGGCTGGAAACGCCCGCAAACAGCTCCGTCAGCCGCGCCAGAGGATCGTAGGTGCAAATGCCCGAGGACTCCGTCCCGCTAACGCGAACGGCGTTAAACTGCCGCCGATCCCAGATCAGATCCCGACACACCTGCTGCTGCTCTTCGGGGATCTTGTTCAGGGGCAGGATCTTGGCGGCGCTGACGATAGCGGCATCCAGGCCGGCCTCGCGGCACTCGTGCAAAAACACCGAGTTCAACACCACGCGGGCTGCCGGCGAGAGCCCAAAGGAGATGTTGGAAATGCCCAAGAGAATGTGGGTCTCCGGGAAAGCCTGGCGGATACGGCGGATGGCCTCCAGGGTGGCTGCCCCGTTGCTACGGTCTTCCTCGATGCCGGTGGAAATGGGCAAGGCCAAAGGGTCAAAGAAAATCTCGTAGGGCGGGATCCCGTACTCAACCGCCTGGCGATAGGCCCGCTCGGCAATCTGGAACTTCTTGTCGGCGGTGCGGGCCATGCCCTCTTCGTCGATGGTGCCGATGACCACCCCGGCGCCGTAGGTTTTGGCCAGCTCCAGCACCTTTAGGAAACGTTCTTCCCCATCCTCGTAGTTGGTGGAGTTGAGCAGGCACTTGCCCCCCGCCACCTTGAGGCCCGCTTCCATCTTTTGCCAATCGGTAGAATCCAGCATCAGGGGGATTTGGATTTGGGTAACCAGCCGGGACACCAGCTCCCGCATATCCCGCACCCCATCCCGGCCCACATAGTCCACATTCACGTCCAGGATGTGGGCTCCCTCCCGCACCTGCTCGCGGGCCAGGGCCACCAGGCCATCCCAGTCTTCGGCGTTGAGCAGCTCCCGCATCTTTTTGGAGCCGCTGGCATTCAGCCGCTCGCCGATGATCAAAAAAGAGTTCTCCTGCAGGTAGGGCTGGGGCGTGTAGATCGAGGCAGCAGCGGGAATGCGCTCGACGGAGCGGCGTTTAGGCCGCAGCCCCTGCACAGCTTCCACCAAGGCGGCAATGTGCTCGGGACGGGTGCCGCAACACCCTCCCACCACCGCTACCCCCAGATCCCGCACAAAATGCTCCAGGTGGAAGCGCAACTGCTCCGGGGTGAGCTTGTAGTGGGCTTTGCCGCCGATGTTTTCCGGCAGGCCGGCGTTGGGGATGCAGGAGATGGGGAAAGGAGAATGGCGGGACAGATAGCGGATGTGTTCGACCATCTTGTCTGGGCCAGTGGCACAGTTGAGGCCCAGCACATCGATGGGATAGGGCTCCAGGATGGCCAGGGCCGCCCCGATCTCCGTGCCCACCAGCATTGTCCCCTGCACCTCAAAGGTCAGGGACACCACCACCGGCAGGCGGATCCCGCGTCGGGCAAACTCCTGCTGCACGGCCACCAGGGCCGCCTTGGTCTGCAAAATGTCCTGGCAGGTCTCGATGATCAGCAGATCCGCCCCACCGTCAACTAGCCCCTGCACCTGCTCCTCGTAGGCAGCCCGCATCTCATCAAAGCTGATGTGCCCCAGGGTGGGCAGCTTGGTGGTGGGGCCAATGGAGCCGGCCACAAAACGGGGCTTTTCCGGCGTCGCAAACTCGGCTGCTACCCGCTTGGCCAGTCGCGCCGCCGCCACGTTCAGCTCGTAGGCTTTTTCCGGGATCCCATATTCGGCCAAAACGATGGAGGTAGCCCCAAAGGTATTGGTCTCAACAACGTCGGCCCCCACTTCCAGAAAGCCGCGGTGTACCCGCTCCACCGCCTCCGGCTTGGTCAGCACCAGCATCTCATTGCAGCCCTCCAGTTCCGGCCCACCAAAATCCGCTGCGGTCAGGTTCTGGGCCTGGAGGGAGGATCCCATCGCCCCATCAAAGACAATCACACGTTCCTGGAGATGCTGCAGGAAGGGATGGGTCATAGAAGTCAAAGTCAGGCAGGGTGTCATCGACCTAGAGTCTGATTTAAGTTAGCATCGAGCCATTTGCTCGGACTAGGCCGAGGGGCCAGGGATCCCATCTTGGCCATTGTTGAGGTGAATTTAACATTTTCTTTGCCTGCCCCGTTGCTGTTTCCCCCAGGTCGGGCTAATTTAGGGAAGACGTTTTGGTGTGAACGGCTACAGTTGCTCGCAAGTGTTCCTCCCAGGGTCACTTGCCGCCTGCTGTAGAGCGATCTTCTCCTCGCAGGTTGGAGTGGTTGAGGTGCTGAATGTTCCGTCCCCTTGGTAAAGTGCCTCGCACTCCGTCGCAGGATCGACGAAGAGAAAGATCCACCTTTCGCCACCTCGAGAGGCCCCGTCCATCAAGACGAGTCTTGCGCCAGTTCAGTTGAGCTCCATGAGCGATATCTGCTTCCAGATTGACCCGAGCAATCGGTTATTCAGAAGCGGGCAGGCTGGCCTAGGGCAAGTCAGGCTTTGGCTTGCGGATATCGGCTCCCTCACTCTGGCGTTGTGGGATGCAGCAGAGCTGCAACTTGCTCCTCTCCCTTTGGCGTCTAAGCTCCCTTAGTCACCTTTAGTTGTCTGTGATTAGGATCACGAGGAACTCAGCATGGCTCAAGCAAAGGAATTGGTGAAATCGGGTAAAACAGCTCTTCTCGAACCGGATCTGGAAAATCCACCTTCTGGCGCCCTGGAGTTGGACACGGAGACAGATACCCTCGAGAGCGAACTGGATACCGGTGACACTGATGCTTTTGATGAGGATGACGACGACGAAGAGGCAGCAGAGGAGGATGGAGAGACTGCCGCCGCCGGTGCCAAAGGTCGCTCAAAGCGCAAGGCGGCCAGTAAGAAAAAGCCCTACACCGATGACTCTATCCGGGTCTATTTGCAAGAAATTGGGCGTATCCGGCTGCTGCGGGCCGATGAAGAAATCGAGCTGGCCCGAAAAATTGCCGATCTGCTGGAGCTAGAGCGCGCTCGCGAGGCCGTTTTTCGGCGTATGGGCCTCTGGTCAGACCCAGAAGAGGTGCCGGACACCCTCTGGGCAGAGGAGGTCAAGATGTCCTTGCCGGAATTTCGGCGGCGGTTGCATCGGGGGCGGCGGGCCAAAGAAAAGATGGTGCAGTCTAATCTGCGTTTGGTGGTGTCCATCGCCAAAAAGTACATGAACCGGGGCCTGTCTTTTCAGGATTTGATTCAGGAGGGATCCCTGGGCCTGATTCGGGCAGCCGAGAAATTCGACCACGAGAAGGGCTACAAGTTCTCCACCTACGCCACCTGGTGGATTCGACAGGCCATCACCCGTGCCATTGCCGACCAATCCCGCACCATTCGCCTGCCCGTCCACCTCTACGAGACGATCTCCCGCATCAAAAAGGTGACCAAGTTGCTTTCCCAGGAATTGGGCCGCAAGCCCACCGAAGAGGAGATCGCCACCCGCATGGAGATCACCATCGAGAAGTTGCGCTTTATCGCCAAGTCGGCCCAGCTTCCCATCTCTTTGGAAACCCCCATCGGCAAGGAAGAGGATTCTCGGCTGGGAGACTTTATCGAGTCGGATGGGGAGACGCCGGAGGATCGGGTGGCCAAAGTCTTGCTCAGAGAAGATCTGGAAAGCGTTTTGGAAACCCTCACCGCCCGCGAACGGGATGTGTTGAAGTTGCGCTACGGCTTGGATGATGGCCGCATGAAAACTCTGGAGGAAATCGGCCAGATCTTTAATGTCACCCGTGAGCGAATCCGGCAGATCGAGGCTAAGGCTCTGCGCAAGCTGCGCCACCCCAACCGCAACAGCGTGTTGAAGGAATACATCCGGTGACTCTGGGGCCCATTCCTTCTAGCTCTCAGGGAGAGCCGGGGCAAGGGATCCAAGAGAGTTCCCGGCCCCCTAGGACAGACTGAGTTGGAACTGCCAACCCGCGCGATGGAGGATCTTCAGCATGAACTCGAACCAGACTCCGCGGATCCCAGTCTTTCTGAAAAAGCAGCCCTCTTTCTGGTGTTGGCCGCGGTGGGCGCCATCGGAGCTTTGGTGGCCAAGCTCACCATTGCCAAGCTCACCATTGTGGTGGGGCGCACCGTTCGCAAGGATTCCTATTTTCTCTCCCAGAGGGCTGGATTGGCGGATCCCTTTACACAGACTCAAGGACTGAGCGATTGCGGCGCTTCTGGGCAGCCTTGACTTTCTACACGGCCCTGCCTCTGGGGTGGGTCGGAGACTTGCCGTTTGAGGGCATTGCCGCCTGGCTGCCAGGGGTAGGTGTGTTGCTGGGCGGGATCCTCTCCTTGGCTGGGATCCTGCTGCAGATTTTCCCCAATCCGGTGCGGGCCGCTTTGCTCTTGGCCCTGTGGGTTCTCTTGACCGGTGGGCTGCACCTGGACGGGGTGGCCGATACTGCCGATGGCTTGGCGATCAATGTCCACAAGAATCCTTACAAAGGGGATCCGGAACGGTCAACTGAGGATGGGCAAAAATCTGACTTGCAGGGATCCCGTCGCCGTCTGCAGGTGATGAGCGATAGCCACACCGGGGCCTATGGGGTACTGGCCTTGGTGCTGCTGCTGCTGCTGAAATTTGCTGCCCTGAGCAGCGTTCGAGCTTGGCCCCTCTTGCTGCTGGTGCCCGCCTGGGGGCGTTGGGGCCAGTTGCTCGCCATTGCCCTGTACCCCTATCTGCGAGAGCAGGGATCCGCCCGCTTCCTCAAAGACTCCACTTCCCTGCCGGGATCCCTGTGGCCGGGCACTCTGCTTGTGCTGGCCATCACCGGGGGGTTGGGCTGGGCTGGGATCTTGGCTTGGCCCCCTTTGCTGCTCTGGACGCTGGGATCCGCCCTGGGGGCTTGGGCCGTGGGCTACTGGATCTACCGCCAGTTGGGAGGACACACGGGCGATACCTACGGAGCTACGGTGGAATGGTCAGAAGCGATAGCATTGCTGTGGGGATCCCTTATTGGGCCATCATGAATCTGATACATTTACGCTGAACACTGCTGAACATCACTGTTCAACTATGCAGCGATAGCATTCTGTTTGTTTCCAAA
>NZ_JANSIA010000072.1:0-16340 GCF_047461835.1 Synechococcus sp. R60.1
TTCGGGTTTTGATCCAGTTGAATACTCCACTTGCTCAAGCGGACATGCAGCATGTTTATCTGCGAGGTGCCCGCGAGCTAAGGCCGGATCTCAGCGCAGTTTGATTGAGGTCGTACAGCACCAATACGGCAGCGTAGCCACAGCAATCGAACAGCAACGGGACAACCTATCGCCTTGGGCAATAGGGAGCGCAATCGATTCTGGTTTTTCCCTGCTTATTTTGGGGGAAGAGAATGTCTCAACCCAAGTTGATTCAGGTCTTATAACTACGGATTTGGCGATCCCAGCCGCCTTGATCTGGATTCACTCACAGATGCACTTAGCCCAAGAGTATGGTCATTTCGATTCAAACCAGGACACTAAACCCATGACCCAATGTTGACTGTAAGGGGCGAGATAGCCCAGGCGTCTCACCCTAACCCGAAACGACTATAGTTTGAGAACTCAGGAGGATAGTTTTTCTCGCAGACGGTTTTCCCACTGTTGCAGTTGCTCTTGGCGAGCGGCCACCTCTGCTTCGCGACGGCTCAGCTCTTGGCTTTGCCGAGTCAAGGATTGCCGCCAGCTTTCAATCTCCGACAGATCCACCAGACTGTGGGTTCGGGATAGGTTGTGCAACATCTCCACCAGCTTCATGGCTGCCTCTTCCACCCGCCGTACCTGCCGCTCTTCCGAAAGCTCAACCAGCAGCAACACCCCAATGTTGTAAGGGCCAACCTCTTTGCAGGTGACCCCTTCTGGCTTGCGCAGCGGCATCCAAACCCCGTCCTCGGCCTGCCGGGCCAAGAGCTGCAGCTCCCCCTGGCCGAAGAGACTTTTTTTGTGTACCCGTGCCAGATACAGCATGGAACATGCAGGAAGATGCTGCCGATTTTAGCACCGATCCCTTTTATTGAAGAGGGATCCCGTCCCTACACCCAAACCTGGGTTTTGTTGTCCGTGCCACCAGGAGGATCAATGCTAGGATCGGCTGTGGAATGGATAAGGCTCAACGCTCTCCCGTCTTCATCGTTTAGGGATCCCTGGCATGTTTCTCACCCAAAGCCCCTACTTCTTGATGGCAGCGCTGGTGGCTATTGCCAGTGGAGCCATCTTCGCGGTTCGGTTCATCAAGCGAGAGGCCTCCGCTGAGTATGACGTGATTTTTGCCACGATGGGCCTGATCTATTCCGTCTGCTTGCTCTTGGAAGGTCAGCGGCTCATTCCGTTGCTGTTCTTTGCCCAGGTGTTGCTGGCGGTGATGGCCGGCTGGTTTGCCCTCGAAACTTTTCGGTTGCGCATCCTCTTGAGTGAAAAGGCACGGCAGGTGGGCGGGGCTCGTCCGACCGTTCGGCGGCAAGGCTTCAGCCGCACCTATCCCCCGGATGGCTATGCCCAAGGACGCACGGTTTCCACTCGAGCCGAGGGATCCCGTATCCGCGATACATCCTCTTACAGTCGCTCCATTCCTGGGCGCAGTGGTGAAGATCCTAGCCGTCGCCCGCGGCCCCAACTGACCAGCGATACCCGTGTGCGTCCCCGCCGCCGACCCGAAGGGGATGAGTATTACGAGGAGCCAGGGGTCCGCCCGCGTCAGGATACGGACTACGATGAACCAGCACCGCCGCCAGAGGCCCGCCGCCCCCGTCGTCCTGCCACCGAAGAGTATCCAGAGGATGTGGATGTGCAGGAAGAGCGCAGCACAGGTACAGCTACTCGTCGCCGTCCCCCACGGTTGCCCCAAGACCAAGGGGAAAGCTACGCAGATGAACCCCCCCGCCGTCCTTCCCGCCGCGTTGTCGAAGTAGAGCCAGTAGAGGTGGAGCCAGAAGAGTATGATGACGATCTGTTCTGATAGGCTCTCAATGCCGATCTGAACTTGATAGAAGCAGCGCCAGGGTCAATTAGTCGGATCCCTCAGCCTGTGTTGCGCATCCCGGCGGCAATGCCGTTAATGGTAAGTAAAGCTCCACGCAGAAGTTCAGCTCGGTCGTAGCGTGTTCGTCCGGTGCGGGATCCCTGACGCTCCCGCAGGCGCTTGAGGAGGGAGACTTGGATAAAGCCGAGGGGCACAATAGAGCGGTTGCGCAACTGCACCGAGCGCTTCAAATAAGGGTCGTTCTCCAACAGTTCGCTGTGACCCGTAATCTGCAGCACTATTGTGCGGGTGCGGTGCATTTCTTGGGCAATACACTCAAACAGCTCCATCGCCCGCTCTAGACGTTCTGGAGAGCTCATCTCCCGCACGTAGTGACGCGCTATTTGCAAATCCACCTTGGCCAAGGTCATCTCCACTTTGGAGATCACCATGCGGAAGAAAGGCCATTCGCGATACAGGTGCTGCAGGTGGTTGAGGTTGTGCTCGCCCTTGGCCACGTATTCCTGTAGGGCGGTGCCAACTCCATACCAGGCCGGCAGGAGAAAGCGGCTTTGCGTCCAACTAAATACCCAGGGAATGGCCCGCAGGGATCCGATGTCTTTTTGGCTACCGCTGCGGCGGGCGGGACGGGAGCTGATCTGCAGTTGGCTGATCTCTTCAATGGGGGTGACCTCGTGGAAAAACTCCACAAAACCTTCCTGCTCATAGACCAGGTTGCGATACACCTGCCGGGAGCGATCCGCCAAGGATTCCATTAGGCGCGACCACTCGTGCAGGTCGTTGGGGTAGGTGCGCAGCAGGCTGGCCTGGATCACAGCGCTGGTAACGGTTTCCAGGTTAAAAATGGCCAGATCCTGGAGGGAATACTTGGAGGCCAACACCTCTCCCTGTTCGGTAATTTTGATGCGGCCCCCCACACTGCGCCCTGGCTGAGCCAAGATGGCCTCGTAAGCCGGGCCCCCTCCACGGCCCACCGAACCGCCCCGGCCATGGAAGATCTGCAGCTTCACCCCGTAGGATTCGGCCACCGTCTGCAGGCGTTGTTGAGCCTTGTAAATCTCCCAGTTGCTGCTCAAAAAGCCGGAATCTTTGTTGCTATCGGAGTAGCCCAGCATCACCTCCTGTAGATTCCCCTGCTGAGCCAAGTACTGGCGATAGAAAGGGATCTCCAGCAACTGCCGCAAAACTTCCGGGGCCCGCTTCAGGTCTTCGACGGTCTCGAACAGCGGCACCACCGCCAGGGATCCGCGACCACTGATGGGATCGTAGAGACCCACCTCCTTGGCCATCAGCAGCACCTCCAACAGGTCGCTTAACTGGCGGCTCATGCTGATCACATAGGTTTGGCAAATGGCCAAGCCGAATTCCTGCTGCATGCGGCGCAGGGTGCGAAAGGTGGCGATCAGCTCTGCTGTCTTATCGGAAAAGGCAATCTCCAAAGGTATCAGAGGCCGACGGGTTTGCAGCTCCTGCAGGAGAAAGGCGGTTTTTTCCTCTTCCGTCATCTCGCTGTAGGGGCGCGGCAAAATGCGCAGGTACTCGAAAATCTCCGTGAGAGCGGCTTCGTGGTAGCTGCTGTCTTGGCGGATATCCAGATGGGCCAGGTGAAAGCCAAACACCTGTACCTGTTGAATGAGATGATCCAACTGACGGCAGGAAAGGCCGCTGTTTTTCAAGCTTTTCTGGATAAGCTGCAAGTCGGCCAGGAATTCTTCCGCGTTGGCATAGGCGTTGTCCACAGGGGGAGGGGTGGGCAAACAAGCGGAGTCGGCCAAGTTGCGGTTGCGCTCCCGCGTCAACTCCAGCCGCCGCTGAATGTAGCTGAGCTTGAGGCGGTAAGGCTCCTGGCGATATTGCAGCGAAAACGATTCGTAAACCTCGGGCATGAGGCGGTGATCCTGCTCAAGGGCATCCAGCAGTTGGCTGTCCACATCCCCCCAGTGCAGGGAAATGCTCAAGGTTTTGGTGAGAGCCTTCACCGATTCGATGTACTTGCCCAGGATGAGGTTGCGCTGATAGCGAGCCGTTTGCCAGGTAACATCGGCGGTGACGGAAGGGTTGCCATCCCGATCCCCGCCTACCCATGAGCCGAAGTTGCAAAATCCTGCCGGCGGCGGCTCGACGCTGGGAAAAGCTTTTTTCAGGCTGCGGCTGAGGTACTCGTGCAGCAGGGGGATGGCCTGAAACAACACCTCTTCAAAATAGTGCAAAGTGTAATCGACTTCGTTCAAAACAGTCGGCTTGGACTGATGCAACTCGTCGGTGCGCCACCAAAGCAAAACTTCTTCCGCCATCTGTTCTTTTATCATCTGGGCCTGCAAAGGCTGGGTTTGTTCTGCCCAATCCAGTTGGCCGAGCAGGCGAGAGAAAGCTCGTTGCTTCTCGCGGATGGTGTGGCGGACGATCTCGGTGGGGTGGGCGGTAAAGACCATGCGAATGTGCAACTGCTCCAGCAATCTGCGCAGTAGGCCCGGCGGCACCCCTTGAGCCCGCAGGTAAGGGAACAGCCGTTCAAATTTTTCGTTTTCTCGCACGGTACGTTGTTGGCTATCCACCATGCGCATGTCCGAGTCTTCTGCCCGTTCGTAGTGCTGTTCAACAATGTTGATCAACTGGAAGAAGAGGGCAAAGGCCCGTGCCGTTTGGATGGTGGCGTCGAGGCTGAGGTACTCGATAATTTGTAGTACCTCTGGGATCGGGTACTCCAGGGCTTGTCCTTCTGGGGAACACATGGAACGCAGTCGCTGCAACAGATCCACCAGAGACTGACCGCACTCCTGCAGGATCACCGATTCCCAGAGTTCTTCCACCAATTGCAGGCGACGGTTCAACAGGTTGTTCCTGCGGTTGAAGGCTTCGTTGACTTGAAGGGAATGGGCCAAGGGATCCCGTTCCCCAAACAGGGATGCCTCCTTCAGCCCGTTGGCAGAACCCGCTGCCCCCTCTGCAGCGGTCAGGTGGGGGGAAGAGGTCATGAAGGCAGCTCCTAGAATAACCATCCCAATATTAGAGCCTGTTTGTCGAAACGGCAGATGTAGCAGGTATCACGCTCAGATTGCGGTCTTCTCCGCGTCGGATTTTGTAGTTGAGCCTACAAATTGCAAGAAAAAAGTGTTTTACCTTGCCGCAATACCGGTCTAACGCCTTGTTGACAGGAGTTCTGGTGGCTGCCACCCTGTTTATCAACGCACATCTGCTGGATCCCGACCAGGGATTGGACGAGATCGGGCAACTGGGTTTTCACGTCGGTGGGGGATTTTTGTCTGCCGGCGGATGAGGCGGGGATCCGCTCAGGGGTGACCACGGTGGTGGAGGCGGGGATCACCTTCCCGGCGTTTTGTGCAACGGTGGCGTCAACTGCCCAGACGCGGGTTTATGCTTTGATCCTTCTCTGCTCTACATCGCCACTGCGGATTTCATCGCCCACCGCCTCAGGCTGGCTGTGGATTGGAAAAATCAAGATCTGGATCGGGCCAGAGCAGTGATCGAGACCCATCGCCAGGTGGTGGTTGGCCTCAAGGCTCGCCCCACCCTCAGGCCGGGAGAGAGGGAATCGCCCACACTCACTTCCGCTCTGATTCTCGGGGAGGAATATCGCCTGCCGATCATGATTCATCTGGGCCGCTTCCCGATGGATGAGGTGTTGGATCCCTTCGATTTGTTGGATCGCCTGCGTTCGGGAGAGATTGTCAGCAACGAACAAAAGGCCCGCGCCCGCGACTACGCATTGCAGGTGGCAGAGCTAGAATCCAAGGCAATTGCAGCTTTCAACCGCAAGTTGGCAGCCTTGTCACCGGCTTGAGCCGCTCTGGAGCGGATGCCCATTTTATGATTTCGGATCAGCAGTGGATGGAACGGTGTCTATCCCTGGCCCGTTCCACACCTCAGCGTCCCTCTCCCAATCCACGGGTGGGCTGCGTGATCGTGCAGGGGGATCGGGTGGTGGGGGAAGGCGTTCATCCGGGGGCAGGGCAGCCCCATGCGGAGGTGTTGGCTCTGCAACAGGCGGGATCCCTGGCCAGAGGGGCAACGCTCTACGTCAACCTGGAGCCCTGCAACCACTATGGCCGTACCCCTCCCTGTACCGAGGCCATCCTAGCTGCCGGGATCCGGCGGGTGGTGGTGGGGATGCAGGATCCCAATCCCTTGGTGGCTGGCAAAGGGATCCGCCGCCTGCAGGAGGCGGGGATCGACGTGACGGTGGGAGTGCTGGAGCGGGAGTGCCAGGAGCTGAACGAGGGGTTTGCCTTCGCCATTGTGCGGCAACAGTGTTTCGGCCTGCTGAAATACGCCATGACCCTGGATGGCAAGAGCGCCGCCGCCACCGGCCACAGCCGCTGGATCAGCAACTCTCCGGCGCGGCAGTGGGTACACCAACAGCGGGCCTGGCATGATGCCGTCATCGTTGGATCCCGAACCGTTTGGCAGGATAACCCGCGCCTCACCTGTCGCCTGGCGGAGTTGCAGGGATCCCAGCCGTTGCGGGTGGTCCTCAGCCGTTCCCTGAACCTACCTCCCGTCGCCCATCTGTGGCAGGTGGAAGAAGCGCCGACGTTGGTGATCACAGAAGCTGTGGCAACCCATCCTTTGTGGGGATCCCTGGCCAAGCAGGGGGTGGAGCTGCTGCATCTGCCCCAAGTAACCCCCTCGCGGGCGGCACAGGTGCTCTTTCAGCGGGGGTGTCTGAGTGCCCTCTGGGAATGCGGGGGCACGCTGGCCTGGGCAGCCCTCAAAGATGGGGCGATCCAGAAAGTAGCCGCCTTCATCGCTCCCAAGATCCTGGGGGGAGCCGCTGCGCCAACCCCGGTAGCAGGGGAGGGGATCCCTGATGTAAACCAAAGCTGGCAACTGGTGGAGCCGCGGCTGGAGACCTTGGGGGATAACTGGCTAATTACCGGAAAGATCTCCTCTTCAGTTGGCCGCAGTGACTTACTACAGTAACCAGCTTTCAATTGCCATGAGGTTTCTGAACGAACAGGCTGATATCTGTTCAATGTAAATGGATATACTCATCAGAAAAACACGGCATTTCTGCAAAGTGGGGTTCAGAATTGAGCTCAATTGTGCTAGGCTGGTCAATGTTTTGGGGGGGTCAATTGACGTTTTGGTAAGGTCAGCAAAATCAAGCTGTAGGGATCTATCGAGATTTTCCTGAGGTGAGCCTTGCAAACGGCAACGACGAAGACTCTAGCCTCTTTGTCCAGCCCTTCTTTGCTTGCCCAGTGAGCGGCTTGAAAGTCGTCCTATCTCATTTTCAAGTACAAATCCCAGGATAAGGAGGGGCATTGTGTTGAATCTTTTTGCCGGCCTGCTGTTGGCATCCGCTTTCATCAGCCCCTCGGGAAACGTCGTCATCGAGGGGGATCCAGGGGAGTGGGTTTTCGCCGATCATCAAGTCCTAGAAGGGGTTACTCTAACCCTTCTCACACGGCCCGGAGAGAGCTTGGCCTCTTGGAGAGAGATGCTCTCCGTCATGGACGTTCATGTCGAGGGATCGCCGCGCTTTCTTGCCAACCACATGCGGGACAACCTCCTGGCCAACTGTCCCCAAACGACTTGGGAGTTCCATCGGGAGAGCGAAGAAGATGTGCTCTACGAGTTTCGCAGTGCTGGCTGTCGTGGAACGGTGAGTGGAGTTGAGGAACATGAGATTGGCCGGATCACCCGAGGCCCAAGCGGCAGTGTGCGCATTGCCTATGCCGCAAAGCCAGAGATGACGTCCGAAGTGCGAAGCCGCTGGCTGAACTTACTGGGCAGCGAGGTGGGGACAGCTCAGGGTTTTCCCATTCGCAACCTCAGCGGGGCGATTGCACAGCCTTCTTCCCCGGTTTCGGAAGCCCCAACCGCAGAGCGGCAGATCGCCCGGTGGCTGCAGGAAGCAACCGATGCCCTGAAGCAGCAGGAAGATTTGCTGGCCGAGCTGGATCGCCTGGGTCAGGCTGCGCAAGCAGATGCCCGTGCCTACAGCCAAGGAACCCCCAAAGAGGCGGGGCTAAGGACAATCGGCCTGTACCAAGGTCGGGGGGACGGCAGCCCTGGCGAGGCCACAACCGAGTTCAAGACCACTGACACCTTGATCTGGGCCATCTTGCCGGTGGGCAACCTTCCTGCCAACGCCAAGGTGGAGATGCTCTGGTACTACGAGGGCGGAGAAGCTGGGGGCGAGCAACTAATCCGCAAGCTCGATGTTCCCTGGGATCCCTTGGCCGATACCGTGCGAGGCTTTCTGAGCTTCAGCCAACCCTACACCGGGCGCTACCGCGTCGAGATTCATGTCAACGGCGAGAAGGTAGGAATTGGCCGCTTCACAATCCAATAGTCTCCTGCAAGAAGTACCCCTCCTACGGGGTTACACAGGCTTGGGGGTGGACAATCTCCATCACCAACTCCGACGGGGTGAAGACTGTTGTGCTGGGATCCAGAGGGGGGCTTGCTATCCTCGACGGGTTCTGCTGACAGGCCTGGCTTTGAGGTTGTAGATAAGGCTGGTGCGGTATTGCAACAGCAAATTGCGCAGATAAAGGGGCAAGTTGCGTCGGTAGAGGGAGCGGGTTTTGCGGTAGATAGACTTGCTGCGCCGGTTAATTGCTTGGCTGCGCCGCTGCAAAGAGGTTTGGAGTGGACGTTGGAGTGCCAGGGATCCGGGCACACGCATCAACCTTGGCCGTACCATATCCCCCCTCGAGAGCGGCGTTGAAAGTTGGATCCAGTGTAGGGGATCCTCAGGGAAGCAGCCGCCAGCGGGTCAGCCTATTGCGCAGGCGGTCTGCCCAGCTTGCCGAGATCCCGGCAAAAGTTTCATCCCTCTCCAGATCTTGCAACAACTGCCGACCCAGAGGTGCCAGACGGTACCGGTCGGTGATCCCCTGCCCATCCACTTCCCGTCGCAACAGCCCTACCTGAATCAGCCACATCAGCTCCTGATCCACCCGCATTTCCGATAACGGGCGTCGGCTGTAGCCTGCTTGAACGCCGGCCCAACCTGCAATCTTTGCCGGTGGGATCCCTTTTGTGCTCATGGCCTGCAGCAAGGGCAACCGAAAAGGGCTGCAAATCCAGGCACGCCAAGCCCTTCTGTACACTGACTCAGAGTCATGGAGCATGAGGGACAAGGGGAGTCCTTATGTTCTTATTCAATTCTGTCAATGGCCGTTGAGCAGCAGGCTTGTTACAATAAATTACGATATGTTGATCATCCTTGCCATTGTTGTCCTCCTGGGATTCTGGGCGCTGCGCTTGATGGAGCAGGCTTTTCAGAGTCAGGAGTTCTCGCGCATGTTGGCAGGGACACTGGTGGCTGTGGCTGCCGGCGGCGTCTTGACCTGTTACTTTCTGATGAGCGATACCCTTCAGATGTTGTTTCATCTGCAAGCGCAGTCCCCCTCTTCCTACTCTCAAGATCTGCTCTCCGATCTGAGCTGGCTTGACTAGGCCAATTGGGTTGCTAGCCAGGCTCGGATGCTTCGGATCATTTGGTGGTTGGGGGCCAGTAGGTTCTGGTAGATCAACTGTCCAAAAGCATCGATGGGGCTGAACTCTTGCCCGACTTGGAAAGGGTAGCTAAAACCCAGTGGAGTGAGGTGATCCCCCTCGAGATGCTGCCACTCGGTATAGCCTTGATACTTGCGGCAAAGCTGCTGGTAGAGCAGAGGAATGTCGTCAATATCATCCTGTCGAAATTCTACGAGCAGGTTGTGTCTAACCGGATACTGCTCCTCAATTAAGCGGTTGGTTTCTGCTGGGGAAGGCTCGAACTCCAACCACAGGTTCACAGGTGGCGAGGAGGATCCCATCCACATCCGCCACAGATCGGCAAGCTGTCGTTGAGGCCAAGCTTGAGCCAACAGCCGCAGCAATGGCAAAGCCCGATCTAGCCCGGCATTGCTGTAGGCCAGGAAAATATTGCCTCGCCGCTGGGATCCCAGAGAAGGAACGGCTAGACAAGAGAGGATCTGCAACTTACAGCCCAGGCTATGACCCAAACCAAACAGGGGCAACTCCAGCAAACCCTTGCTTTGCAGGCTTCTGTGCAAAGATTGGGCTGCGTTGAGCGCCAGTTGGGCGTGATCGATATCGGTGGTGTAGGGGGTGGCAACAACGGCCATGCCCATACGGGCCAGTTCTTCCAGCAGGCGGCTGTAGAACACTTGCGGGGCAGCTCCCACAAAAGCTCCACCCAGAAAGTGAACGACGGCGCGGGGTTGAGGGGGCAGAAGGAACCAAGTATGCCCATCGGTTTGCCAAGTTGGTGCCATGGTGTTGCAACCTCGCCTGCGAGTTTGTTGAAGCTTTCCCCATAACCCAGCGCTCGGCAGATCCCACTTTGCCCACTTTACGCCGGTTCCCCGCGCTGGCCAGCCCCTGGAACTCATCCTAATGGACATCTTGCCCAGACATGGGGATCCCCAGTTAACTTCTGATGCAGCAGGCAAAACTCTGCCCCGCCTCAGACCGAGGTTCTAGCACCGAAGGGTAGTGCGCTACACTCGCCGAGATTGGGTTTTGAGTGTAGGATCCCTGCCCAAAAGTTGCTGCGGCTGCTATGACTAGGGCAGTGGGTGGTGAGGGATCGTGATGAAGACTTCACAGCTTGCAAAAGGATGCCTGCTGATCGATTGTCGGGGCTTTGATGAAAAGACGATAAACCTATTTTTGGCGCCTGGGCCCGATCCCTACCGGGAAACAGAGGAATTTCTCCTGGACTGCGAGATGCGGGCAGATGAGCTGCCCCGTTATCTGCGGCGGGCCTTGCTGGAGTTTCAGTTGTATTCCAATTCGGAAGGGATCCTGCTGCTGCGGGGCTTGCCCGTGGATCCCGGACTAGACCATACCCGCACACCGGCTCTGGCGCAGCGCTCTGAGGAGAAAACCACTTTTGTCAGCGAACGCTGCTTGGCGATGATCGGCAGCCGCTTGGGGCATTTGGTCTCCTACATTCAAGAAAAGAACGGGGATTTGTTTCAAAACTTGGTGCCTACTCCCGGCAGCGAAGAGGTGCAATCTTCCGAGGGATCCCGCACTCGGCTGCAGTTTCACCGCGAGACGGTTTTTCATCCCTACTCACCAGAGTTTTTGCTGCTGTTTTGCCTGCGCCCCGACCATGACCGTGTAGCGGAAACCACCTACGCCAGCATCCGCCATGTCCTGCCTTTGCTGGGAGAGCGCGATCGAGAGCTGCTGTTTGAACCCCTGTATCGCACCGGCATCGACTACTCCTTCGGCAACCGGCAAGCCCTGATCAATGGACCCATTTTGCCGGTGCTGTATGGCCGTCGAGAGGATCCCTTCTGGAACTACGACGAAGACCTGATGGTGGGGCTCACCCCCGAAGCCAGTCTGGCTCTAGAAGCCCTGAGGAAGGGAATCCACGCTGTCTACCGAGGCATCAAGCTGGAAACAGGGGATCTGCTCTGTATTGACAATCGCCGCACCGTTCACGGACGGACTGCCTTCTCTCCCCGCTACGATGGCTTCGACCGCTGGATCCAGCGCTCATTTGTGGTGCGGGATCTCGGCCTTTCGGCAGGGGATCGCCATCCCGGTGAGCGCATCATTCGCACCGCCTTCGCAACAGATGATGAGGCCCAAGCTGCCCTCAATGGGGAGCAGGTCTGTCTCAGAAGATCCTGAGAAGTTCGCAGACTTCAGCGCCATCCATAGCTCAAGTCCGTAAAAGTACTATTGGCGATTTCCCCGAAAGGGTTTGGATGAGTCGCCCCAGATTCTGATGTCAAAATACGTGATCCTCACGATGGCTATCGCAGAGCGTTTCCAGCATTCTAGGCTTATGAGCCAAAGCCATCAATTCTTCTCACGATTGCGAGGTTAAGATGAGCATTCGCCAGATCATCGATGAGGTTTTACAATCTTCGGTTTTAACTCTGCAGCAGGAATCCAGCATTAACCAAATCCTCTGGGAAAAAAACTATGATCTATCTGATCTAGAGGCTTTAGATAAGTTGGTGGAAGCCATTTTGCGCCAAGAGGTAAGGGCTGCTTCCGATCCCTGCTAGAAACCTAGCCTTGCTTGCAAACGACGGCAGATCTTGCTCAAAACTTACACACTTACACAACGCACAACTGAGAGCAATTGTGCATGCTCCTAGCATGAGTCGGGATGAGATTCCAATCTCTCGACAATTTCCCGGATTAAATGCTCATCAGAGCGATTGATCTCGGGGTGGAAAGGCGCCTGTTTTAAGTAGCGCTTGAGATCCTGGCAGGCTTGCTGCCAACGGCCCAACTGATAATACAACAGCCCGCGATCCCTTAGGTGGGGCAAGGATTCAGGGATCAACAACAAGATCCGTTCCGCTGCTGCCAAAGCGGGTTCCAGTTCGGCGCGGCTCAGATAAATTTGCTTGAGGTTGTTGAGCAAGCGTACCAAGATCAGGCGGGGAGGGGTGGGGCGTAGGTGGCGTTCTTGGAAAGGGATCCCAGGCCCGTAGATTTGCGACAAAAGCTCTTGACAATCTTCTGGAAATAAAATCTCCCCCTGCTGAAAGGGATCCACAAAAATCTCGGCGCCTGCAAACAGGGGCCGGATTAAAAAGTGGCCGGGCATGCCCACTCCTGCCATGGGAAAATCGATCCGCCGCGCCAGCTCTAGATAGATCAGCGACAGCGTAATCGGGATCCCGGTGCGCCGATCGATCACTTCGTTCAAAAAGCTGTTGCGTGGGTCGTAATAATCTTCGCGATTGCCACGAAAGCCCAGATCCTCAAAGAGATAGTGATTCAAGATCTTGATGACCCGCAGGGGATAACGCTCCGGGGGAAGGCGCTCTTGCACCTCTGCGGCCATCTCATCCAGAGCGGCCACATACTCTTCCACCTCCAGATCGGGATAGGCTTCCTGGGCAATCCAGAGGGCCGCCCGACCCAGATCGATGGGCTCCGATTGGATTTCAAGGGCAAAGCGTTGACGGGCAGCAGGAATGCTCATGAAATGTTAAATATTAAAAATATTGAGGTTCTTTGCAAGGATCTCGGTTAGAACAGCAGCGTGCAAAAGCTGGTCAACAGCAAGGTCACCGCCGTCAGGAGCAGGCTAAAGCTCCAAAGCCGCAAAGCGGCAAGCAGCAGGATCCCGATCACCCAAATCAGCAGAGCATTCCAATAGGGTCGGTTGGGGGCTTTGGACACATTAATTTTCTGGAAGAAGGGCAGCAGGATGAACGATACATCCAACAACAGGCGCGGCAGCCGCAAATCGTCCGGCAGCGGCAGATCTCGCACCGCCAAATAAAGCAGCCCCCAGCTCAACAAAAGCGGGATTAGGAGCAGATAGTTGGATTCGGCCAGCAAGGGTCGATCCACCACCAGCGGAAACAGAGGGCTGATCCCCCAGAGCAGATAGAGATAAAAGTTGAAGTTCAGCAGCGGCTGCAGCAGAGGGGGCACCTTGAAGCGTTGACCTTGGGATCCGATCCCGTTTACCTGAGCTGCGATTTTCTGGCCCAGGGATCCACCTTTTTGAGGGGTTTGCGCTGCCGGAGCCGCCCGCCAACCGCAGTGGTCGCAGTAGGGAGACTTGAACCGGTAGGCTGGGATCGGCTTGCCACAGGAAGGGCAACGTTGGATCGGACGAGGTTGAGAACTGGAAGCCATGACCACCCCGCGGTACTTCTGCCTTAGCATGCCCCAATGGCTCTCAGTTTACTCCCAGGGCAAATGACAGTGTGATACAGGCTGCCCCCAAAGCCGCGCCGGCCATGACCTGAACGGGAGTGTGCCCCAGCAATTCTTTCAGGTAGGGTTCTTGGAAACGGTCGGCGCCCTTTTCTTCAAACCATTCTTCCAGGAGGCGATTCAGCACCCGCGCCTGTTTTCCAGCGGCTTGGCGGATCCCCGCGGCATCGTACATCACCACCAATGCGAAAACCACCGTCGCGGCAAACAGCAGGCTGTCCCAGCCTTCCTGCAGCCCCACCCCAACGGACAAAGCCGTCACCAACGCTGCGTGGGAGCTGGGCATCCCCCCGGTTTCCACCAAGACTCGCAGGTTAACCTTGCCTGACCGCACATAGGAAAGGATCAGCTTGATGGCTTGGGCCAACACACTGGCCAGCAAAGCAACCCAGAGGACATGATTGGCCATCAACTGTTGCAGCATACGGCTCTCCAGCACAGACATGCGAGCAGGGTCTCCAGGGATCCCATCTAACTTGTCCTCTTGTCCTGCCCTAATGCTGACGGCGAGTGATGAAGTCCGCCAGGGCCAACAGCGGCTCTGCCCGCGATCCGTAGGGGCGCAACGTTTCCTTGGCCGATTGAATCAGCTCCTCGGCTTTTTGCCGGGAGGCCTCTAGGCCCAACAAGCTGGGATAGGTGGCTTTGGCGGCAGCTTGATCCTTTCCTGCCGTTTTGCCCAGTTGCTCGCTGGTGGCGGTGATGTCCAAAATGTCGTCCACAATCTGAAAGGCCAAGCCAATATCGCGGGCGTAGCGGCTCAGGCGGTCCAGCAGCTCCTCATCTCCCCCCGCCAGGATCCCTCCCGAAACCACCGAGACTTCCAATAGAGCGCCGGTCTTGTGGCTGTGAATGTACTCCAAAGTTTCCAGGGAAATGGCCTTGCCCTCCGACTCCAGATCCACCACCTGTCCCCCCACCAAACCGGTTGCCGCCACAGCATGGCCAATGCGGGCGATCACCTGCAACACCAACTGCGGCGGTACCCCCTGAGTTTGGCTAGCAATGTGCTCAAAGGCAAAAGCCAGCAGAGCATCTCCCGCCAAGATGGCAATGTCTTCGCCGAACACCTTGTGGTTGGTGGGTTTGCCGCGGCGAAAGTCGTCATTGTCCATGGCCGGCAAGTCGTCATGGATGAGCGACATGGTGTGGATCATTTCCAGGGCACAGGCGGTAGGCAGAGCCTGCTCCACAGTGCCGCCGGCCAACTCGCAAGCAGCCAGACAGAGGATGGGCCTGAGGCGCTTCCCCCCTGCCAATAGGCTGTAGCGCATCGCCTCGTAAATGCGCTCCGGATAGGCGGGAACCAAAGCTGCAGAGAGAGCTTCTTCCACCTGTTGCTGACGCTGGCTTAGGTAGGCTTTCAGGTTAAAGGTTTGGGCAACCAAGCGGGGTTTCCTCTCAACTCGGCAATGGGGGGATCCTTGTCGAGCCGTTCTTCAACAGACTTGTCAGGTGTCATTATCTCATGTCCACTTTAATTGGGGATCCCAGCCCAGAGGCCAAAAGGGTAAGAAGTAACAGCAAGTTGCAGCCGATGAAGAAACTGCAGGGATCCTGAGCCGCCAACTTGCGGTTGCTGTCGCCACAATGTCAGGATTCATAAGGATCTTTAGCCGGATTGCCCTCCTATGTCCCACTCGCCTGTTCAGCTCAGCGCCACCTCCTCCACCGCCAGCGGTGCGGAGCACTTGGGTGACCGTTTGCTGCGGGCGGCCCGAGGGGAAGTGCTGGATCGCCCTCCAGTTTGGATGATGCGCCAGGCGGGTCGCTACATGGCGGCCTACCGCGAGCTGCAAAGCAAGTACACCTTTAAGCAGCGTTGCGAGATCCCGGAGCTGGCCATCGAGATCTCGTTGCAACCGTTTCGGGCCTTTGCCCCTGATGGGGTGATCCTGTTCAGCGATATCCTCACCCCCCTTGAGGGCATGGGCATCCCCTTTGAGCTGGTGGAGCATCAGGGGCCAATCATCGACCCGCCGATTCGTTCCCAAGCCCAAATTGAACGCATCCGCCTCCTGGAACCGGAAGAAAGTCTGCCCTTTATCAAGACCATTCTCAGCACCCTGCGCCGCGAGGTGGAAGGAAAAGCGACGCTGCTGGGATTTGTCGGCTCCCCCTGGACTCTGGCCTGCTATGCCGTGGAAGGGCGCAGCTCCAAAGATTATGCCCACATCAAAAGCTTGGCCTTTACACAGCCGCCATTGCTGCATCAGTTGCTGAGCAAGCTGGCCGACAGCATTGCCCGCTACGTGATCTACCAGATCGAGTGCGGCGCCCAGGTGGTGCAGTTGTTCGATACTTGGGCCGGCCAGCTCAGCCCAGTCGATTACGAGTGTTGGGCCTTGCCCTACCAAAAGCAAATTGTGGATCAGGTGAAAGCTCGGTATCCGCAGGTGCCGCTGATCCTCTACATCAACGGCAGCGCCGCTTTGCTGGAGCGGGTGGGCAAAGCCGGCATCGACGTGTTCAGCCTCGATTGGATGAGCGATATGGCAGAGGCCAGGGCCCGCCTGGGATCCCTAGCGGTGCAGGGCAATCTGGATCCAATGGTGTTGCTGGGATCCCCGGAGTTCATCCGGCAGCGCACCCTAGAAGTGATTCAAAAAGCCGGATCCCGTGGACACATCATGAACTTGGGCCATGGCATCCACCCAAGCACTCCAGAGGCCAATGTCCATCACTTTTTCGAGACGGTGCGCCAGTCGGCAGAGCTGATACATTTACGCTGAACACTGCTGAACATCACTGTTCAACTATGCAGCGATAGCATTCTGTTTGTTTCCATTCG
>NZ_JANSIA010000073.1:0-16111 GCF_047461835.1 Synechococcus sp. R60.1
CCTGCTCAGAGATAGGCAGGATGCGATCGCTTCTTTCCTGAACCATGTTCAGGAGAGTTCAGCGTGAATGTATCAGGTTCCAAACCGGCTCCAGACAGTTCCCCAAGCCCTCTCCCAAGGGGAAGGGGTAGGTCGGAATCAAGGCCACCAATGGCCTACGGCGACTGGGAATACCCCTGGTGAGCCGCCGCTGTTTGGTGGTCATCTTCTGTTCAAAATGGGCATCACTTCAGCGGGTTGCAATCATCACGTGTTTGGTGATTTGGTAGTCGCGCACCGCTTCTGCCGAGAGATCTTTGCCAAATCCCGATTGCTTAAAGCCGCCATGGGGGGCCTCAGAGGCAATGGGAATATGGTCGTTGATCCAGACGGTGCCGAACTCCAGATCGGCGGCCAACCTCATCGCTCGTCCGATGTCTTGAGTCCACACAGAAGCCGCCAGCCCGTATAGGACGTCATTGCCCAAGCGTAGCGCTTCCGCTTCTTCGCGAAACGAGCCGAGCGTGAGAACCGGCCCAAAAACCTCACTCTGTACGATCTCCGCTTTTTGATCGACATTGGCAATCACCGTGGGTTCATAGTAGTAGCCCTGGGCAAGCTGGGAAGGGATCCGACCGCCGGTCAGCACCTTGGCTCCCTCTGCTTTGGCCCGCTCCACAAATCCCATCACCCGCTCCCGCTGGGCTGCTGAGACCAAAGGCCCCATCTCCACTCCCGCCTCGAAAGGGGATCCCACCGTTACTTTGCGCATGGCTTCTACAATGGCCTCTTGCGCCTGCGCCAGCTTGCTCTCGTGCACATAGACGCGGGTGGCTGCCGTACAGTCTTGGCCGGTATTGACGGTGGCAGCAAATGTGGCCTTGGCAGCAACGGTCTCTACGTCCGCATCCTCGAAGACGATAAACGGCGCTTTGCCCCCCAGTTCCAAATGCACCCGCTTCAGGGTATCTGCCGCTGTCCGCATCACCTGCTTGCCGGTGGCGGTGGAGCCGGTAAGGCTGACCATGCGCACCTGGGGGTGCTCCACCAGGGCTTGGCCGGTGGCATTGCCTCCGGTAACGATATTGACTACCCCGGGCGGGATCCCAGCCTCGGCGATCAGTTCTCCCAGCATCAGGGTGGTCAGGGGGGTGGCAGGAGCGGGCTTGAGCACCACCGTACAGCCGGCGGCCAGGGCGGGGCCGATCTTCCAGACGGCCATCATCAGCGGATAGTTCCAGGGGGTAATTTGAGCGCACACCCCCACCGGCTCTTTGCGAAAGAGGGAGGTGTAGCCCTTGGCATATTCCCCGGCGCTAAAGCCATGGATGTCGCGGGCGGCAGCGGCGAAGAAACGCAGATTATCCACCGCAAACGGCAAATCTCCCCCTAAGCTGAGGAACTCGTAGGGCTTGCCGGTGTTTTCCGATTCCACACGAGCCAGTTCTGGGGCACGAGCCTCGATCAGATCTGCCAATTTCCAGAGGGCCAGGGATCGCTCGCCGGGGGTGAGTTTCGACCAACGGCCATCGTAGAAGGCTGTTTGGGCGGCCTGCACCGCCCGATCCACATCGGCAGGGCTGGCATCCACCACCTCTGCCAGTTTCTCGCCGGTGGCCGGGTTCTCGATGGTCATCAACCCCCCCCCTTGGCTATCGACCCATTGGCCGTCGATCCAGAGTTTGTAGGCCATAGCGATGTCCTCAACAGCTTGGTGAAATGGCTCTCCCCATTGTGCCGAATCTTTTTGGCTCGGCTTGAATCATAAGCTTCATTCAACTTTGGCAACTTTGGGGTGCAGAGATGGGATCCTTTGGGATTGGGATGGCCCAAACGGCTATTCGCAAAGCGGGCCGTAGACTGTGGCCAACGGCGCACTGGTGAGGATCCCGCATCTGCTAACTAACGGAGGTGCAGGGGCAATCAGTCCTGCACTCTACCCGCAGGGTGAGCACCGGGATACAGGGATCCCCGCCATACCTCTGAGCGAAATCTGTAGCAAAACCTACTTATGCTGGTGTAACCTACAAGCACCGGATTGATCCAGATGCCTGCCAACAAGCCGCTCGCGTCAGCGGGACGGAGGCCTTGCTGTTGGCGTGGCTGGAGATTGGCCAGGACGTATACAACTACACTTTGCCGGAAATCAACGAGTGGATAGCATCTTGCTCTTGGCCGGTGGACAGGGGTTCCTGGGTGCAGGAGTCCATCCTGCCTGCCGATGCACCGTTCCCTGTGGATTAGACTTGTTTTGCAAGCTGGCAGTAGCCAGGGAGGCTGGGGAAGGGAAACTGCCTGTTCAGTCGGTCTGTCGGGGGTTGTAGACCCAGACAAGTGGCGTGGGGCAGGAATGCCCGACCGCGAGGTAAGGACTCCGTCCTGCTGACGGGAAGGGTGGCCCGCGCTCTGTCCACAGGACGAGCGCCGGGAGGATGTCACGCATCCACCCTAGCTCTGGATTGGGAAGGATGGCCAGCGCTTTTGCACAGGCGCAGCAGGGCACAGTCTCAGTACCCTGGTTGATTGAGTCAATGCAGAGGTGGGATCCCTCTGTTGGGATAGCCGTTAGGGAGGCAGGTTCACGATGCAACTGCGAACAGCTCTGCCGCTGTTGTGCCTTTCTCTCTTGGTAGCTGCTTGCCGGCCCGGCGGGCCACCTCGCAGCATGGGGGGTGAAGGGGGCGGAGAAGGCCAACCCACACCAGTGGCCGTCGGCAGGGTAGAGGAACAGCAAATCGAAGAGACTTCAGAGTTCATGGCCAGCCTCGGATCCCAGCAGGTGGCCAGTATCCGCCCTCAGGTCAGTGGACAGGTGACCCAGGTGTTCGTGCAGCTGGGATCCCAGGTGGCTGCCGGAGCCCCTCTCTTTAAGATCGACAGCCGGCAGCAACAGGCAGCGGTGGCCGGCCAAACGGCGGGGATTGCCGCAGCCCAAGCCAACCTGGAGAGCGGCCGGGCCGTGCTCAGCCAGTTGCGGGCGGATCGGCTGCGGCTGGAGGCAGCGGCGGAGTTTGCCCGGGAGCAGCACGAGCGCAACCTGCGCCTCTTGGCCGAGGGGGCCATCAGCCAGGCGCAAGCGGATCAATCCAGCCGCGACCTGCGCCAGGCGGAGGCGGCTTTGGCGGCGCAACAGGAGCAGATCCGCGCTCAGGAGGCCGCGATCTTGCGGGCAGAGCGGGAGGTGCAGCGAGCCCAGGCCGAGGCGGAGCGGCAACAGGTGCAACTGCAGTTTTTCCAGGTTACAGCTCCCTTTGCCGGCATTGTGGGGGATGTTTTGGTGCGGCAAGGGGACTACGTGACGCCTCAGACGGTTTTGACCACCTTGACCCAAACCCAGGCGCTGGAGCTCAACCTCAACATCCCGTTGCAGCGGGCCCCCCAGCTGCGCATTGGCACGCCGGTGCAGATCCTGGATAGCCGCGGCGAGGTGATCGGCAGCAGCCAAATCTCTTTCATTGCTCCCGAAGCCAACGCCGCCACGCAATCGGTGCTGGCCAAGGCTCTTCTGGAGAACCCTGCCGGCCAGTTGCGCTCGGCCCAGTTTGTGCGGACTCGGGTCATCTGGGAGGAGCGGCCGGCCTTGCTGGTGCCGGTGACGGCGGTGGCCCGCTTGGGGGCGCAAACCTTTGTCTACACGGTGCAGACAACGGAGCCGCCAGCAGAGGGCATGCCCCCGGGGGCGGTGGCGGTGCAAAGGCCGGTGCAGCTGGGATCCATCTACGGAAACAGCTATGAGGTGCTGGAGGGTTTGGAGGCCAATGAGCCAATTGTGCTGAGCGGCCTGCAGAAAATCCGCGATGGCGCCCCGATTGTCGATGAGGTGCTTTTTCAGCAGAGGATGCAGCCACAAGGGGGAGGGAGACCTCCTGGATCCCCGCCCTAGGTCCTCTCTCCGGCGGTTTCCCAACTCAGCTATCCCCTTTCACTCCTCACTGCGCTGGACTATGTTTGTTGACTTTTTCATTCGCCGCCCTGTTTTTGCCAGCGTCTGCTCCATCCTGATCGTGCTGGTGGGGGCGGTGAGCATTCCCCTACTGCCGGTGGACTACTACCCACAGGTGGCGCCGCCAGCGGTGAGGGTGACTGCTGTTTATCCTGGGGCCGACGCCGAGACGGTGGAGACGGCGGTAACCAATGTGCTGGAGCAGGAGATCAACGGCGTCGAGGGTATACGGTCTATCGCCTCGGTGAGCAGCAGCAACGGCACCAGCCAGATCACCGTTACCTTCAGCCCGGATCGGGATCTGGACACGGCGGCTGTGGATGTGCAGAACCGGGTGGCGCGGGCCCAGGGCCGGCTGCCGGCGGAGGTGATCCAAAACGGCATCAGCGTGGAAAAGGCCGGCGACAGCGCCTTTGTGCTGGTGTTGGCGCTGCGCTCAGAGGCGGGGGAATACGACGAGCTGTTTTTGAGCAACTACGCGGAGCTGTTTGTGCGGGATGCTTTGCGGCGCATCCGCGGCGTCAGCGATGTCATCATTTTCGGGGAGCGCACCTATGCCATGCGCATCTGGCTGGATCCGACGCGGCTGGCCAGCTATGGTCTGACAGCTCTGGATGTGGTAAACGCAGTGCGCCAGCAGAATATCCAGGTGCCCGCCGGCCAAATTGGCGGCCAGCCCAGCCCCCCGGATCAGGAGTTTCAGATCAGCGTCCAGGCCACGGGGCGGCTGTCGCAGCCGGAGGAGTTCGCCCAGATCGTTCTCAAGGCCAACGCCGATGGCAGCTTGGTGCGCATTGCCGATGTGGGCCGGGTAGAGCTGGGGGCCCAAAGCTACGATACGTTCTTCCGCATCGGGGGGCAGGAGGCGGTGGGGATCGCCATCACCCAACAACCGGATGCCAACGCCCTAGAGGTGTCGCGGCAGGTGCGGCAGACGTTGGCGCAGCTGGCGGAGAGTTTTCCGCCCGGCTTGATCTACGAGATCCCTTTCGACGCCACCCTGTTCATTACCGAGTCGGTGCAGGAGGTGATTTTTACCCTGCTGCAGGCTATTGCCCTGGTGGTGCTGGTACTGTTCATCTTTTTGCAAGATTGGCGCGTCACCCTCATTCCCACCGTTACAATTCCGGTGGCGCTGCTGGGGACCTTCGCCTTTGTGCGCCTGTTTGGCTTTTCCATCAACACTTTGACTCTGTTCGGCCTCACCCTGGCCACTGGCTTGGTGGTGGACGACACCATTGTGGTGGTGGAGAATATCTCCCGCTACATCCGCGACCGCGGCATGCGGCCTCTGCAGGGGGCCTCGGCGGGGATGAACGAGGTGTTGGGGGCGGTGATCGCCACGACGCTGGTGCTGCTGGGGCTATTTGTGCCTGTTGCTTTCTTTCCTGGCACCAGCGGTCGCATCTACCAGCAGTTTGCCGTCACCATTGCCGTGTCGGTTTCGCTGTCCACGTTTAATGCCATTACCTTGGCTCCGGCTTTGTCGGCGCTGCTAATTCGCCCCCGCTCAGAGCAGATGTTTTGGCTGCTGCGCTGGTTTGACCGCGCCGTGGAAGGGATCCGAGCGGCCTACTGCCGCCTGCTGGAGCTGGTGGTGAAGCTGCGGCTGTTGGTGGTGACGGGGTTTATTGCCTGTTTGGGCCTCACCTACTGGCTGTTCCAAATTGTGCCGACGGGGTTTGTGCCGGATGAGGATCAGGGCTTTTTCATCACCATTGTCCAGGGGCCGCCGGGGGTTTCCCTCAACTATACCGACAGGGTGATCCGGCAGGCCGCCGCTATTTTGGAGGGGATCCCTGAGATCGAAAATCGGGTGATCGTGGGGGGGTTCAGCTTTACCGGGCCCTCGCCGGGGAATGGGCTGATCTTTGCCACCCTCAAGCCCTGGGAAGAGCGGCGGCAACCGGAGCAATCGGCGCAAGCGATTGTCAACCGGCTATTTGGGCCTTTTTTGGGCGGGATCAGCCGCGCATTGGTGATCCCGATCCTGCCGCCGGCCATTCCCAATTTGGGGGTTGCGGGCGGGTTTACTTTCCAGCTTCAGGATCGGGGGGTGAACGATTTCAACCTCTTGGAGCAGACGGCCAACACCCTGTTTTTTGTAGGCAACTCGCCGCCCCCGCCGGGCCAACCCCCCTTGGGCTTGCGGATTAACCCGCCCACCTTCAACGCCAATTCGCCGCAGCTAGAAGTACAGGTGGATCGGGAGATGGCCCAGTTGTTGGGGATCCCTCTGTTGGATGTCTTCGGCACGCTGCAGACGCTGCTGGGGGGCACCTACGTCAATGATTTCGACCTGTTCAACCGCAACTACCGGGTCTATGTGCAGGCGGATCAAGCATTCCGAGGTAACCCGGAAAGCATCGGCCAGTTCTACGTGCGGGGTGGGCAGGGGCAGCTCTTGCCGTTGAGCACCCTGGTTCAGGTGGAGGAGACCACCAGCCCGGCCATCATCAACCACTTCAACCTCTTCCGCTCGGTGGAAATTCAGGGCAGCGCCCTGCCGGGCTTTAGCTCAGGGCAAGCGATTCGGGCTATGGAAACTCTAGCCGCCCAGTTGTTGCCGCAGGGGTTTGGCTTCGAGTGGTCGGGCCTGTCGCTGGAAGAAATCGAGTCGGGAGGACAGGCGCCGCTGATCTTTGCTTTGGGCTCGGTGTTCGTCTTCCTGGTGCTGGCGGCGCAATTTGAGAGCTATGTGGATCCCTTGATCATTTTGTTGGCGGTGCCGCTGGCGGTTCTTGGGGCTCTTTTGGCGCAACTGCTGCGGGGCTTGACCAACGACGTCTTCTGCCAAGTCGGGTTGGTGATGTTGATCGGGCTGGCCAGCAAAAACTCCATCTTGATTGTGGAGTTTGCCAACCAGTTGGTTGCCCAAGGGATCCCACTGCTCAAAGCTGCCACCCAAGCAGCCGAGACGCGCTTCCGCGCCATTCTGATGACCGCCCTGAGCACCATACTTGGCATTTTCCCGCTGGCAGTGGCCAGCGGGGCCGGGGCCGCCAGCCGTCAGTCTCTGGGCACGGCGGTGATCGGCGGCATGTTCGTCTCGACAATGCTCAGTTTGCTGGTGGTGCCGGTGCTCTATGTCGTGATCAAGGGGATCCAGGTGCGAATTTTGGGGGGATCCCCTTCGCCTGTGGATCTGGCGCATCTGCCCCCACCGGAGGATCCCAAAGAGGTGCTGCCTGGTGGCGACAGCGTTGGGTAGCAAGAGGGATCTGCTTGCTTCTTCTCTTCTGGCGGAAAAGCGAGTGGGGGAAGGGGGCACCTTTCATCCACCGCAGGCCCTGTCCTCGAGCAGTTCGAGCTCGGCTCCGCCGGGCATTTTTTCCCAGAACTGAGCCAGGTGTTGCAGGCCCACAAAGCCCAACTGCCAGAGGATCAAGGCTAGAGGGCCGTGCTGCTGCCGTTGGATCTTCAGGGCCAAAGCCAGTTGTTTGGGCTTGAGGAGCTGCTGCTGGGCAGCAAACTGGCAGAACTGTCGATCCCATTGGCTGAGGGCCTGTAAATCCGGCAGGGTCGGTTCCATAGGTTTGGCTGGGCAGGAAACCCATCGAATTGAATATTGAATCTCGAGGCTCCGGATCCCCAGTGGAGATCCTGCGGATCCCTTGCAACAGGTTTCTTCCAGGGTACGTGAGCGCCCAGGCATCCCCAAGGCCAGTTCGGGCAGAGAGCACTGAGCTTTGTCGCAAAGCTGGCTTATAGATCCTGGCAGGACGGTCTATCCCCAGGGGTCGTCGTCGAAGGGACTATCTGACCAATAGCCACTCTGCTGGGATGGGGGGGGCTGTTGGGGGAGAGGAGGCGTGTAGGCAGGGGGTGGCGTTGGGATGGGGGTGGGTTTTTCCAGATCCTCAAGTCGAGGCAGGTCGGCGGGCTTGGGCTCGACACCAAGGCTTCTCAGCTTGGCTTGCGTTTCTTGCACTTGCGCATTGAGCTCTTCCAGGTAGGCGCGGTAGTGGTTGGCAGCTTCCAGGTACTGCTTGGCTTTCTTTTCGTTTTCCCGGACGACCGCCTCCAGTTCTTTGGTGCGAACGGTGTAATCGGCCTCTTGATTGGTGAGGTTTTCGATGGCTTGGTTGAGTACAGCCCGCCGTCGCTCCAGTTGGGCTACAATTTCCGACAACTGTCGTTCTCGCTCGCTAAGGCTGCGTTCCCGGTTTTGAGTTTGTTCCAGTTGAAAGCTGGCCTGGCTGAGCTGCTCTCGCAAATACATCACCTGGGGCTCCGTCTCGTTGCGTTCCTGCTGCAACTCAAAGACCCGGGCTTCCAAGTGATCTTTTTCCTGCTGCAACACTTCCCGCTCGTTCAAAAGACGGGTGTAGAGCTGGTTGAGAAAGTCCACCTCCATCACCACTTGGCTAAGCTGAGTGGCGTATTCCCCAACCAAAGCCAACTCCCGAGCGAGGTTTTGGGTTTCACTGGTGGCTTGATCGGTGAAAAACTGGGGAAGTTGGGTGGTTTCTCTGAGGCGTTGGGTAAATTGCTTGAAGCGGAAAGAAAAGTTGCTCGCCATTGCCGGTGCGGTAGCCTCGAAGATCAGGGGAATGCCGATGGTTGGATTTCACAGGGCTTGGATTGCTTCCAATCTACTTGGATTGCTTCCAATCTAACATTGAGCTACAGCTTTTGCGGAAGCTTGCCTTAGGTGGGATCGGGGGGAGTTTCAGGGGCCGGCATGGCAACTTCCCCAGAGGGATCCCGCTTCTCGGATTCCGGCTGGGGGTTTTCTGTCGCTCTGTTTTTAACCTTGTCTTTTTGGTCTTTCGAGGTGCCTTCTGAATCTTGGCCGGAGATGCGGCGCAACAGCCGTTGCAGGAGTGGGCTGCAGCGATTGCCGATGACGGAGAAGCGGCTTTCAATCTCCTCGACGGGGACGGGATCCATTTGGGCCAGCTCCGGCTCGCTGAGGAGGAGTACCCGTATCGTTGCAATGGGGATCTGCAAGAATAGGTTGGATCCCCAAAATCCAAAGGCAGCTATGGCTAGGCCTGCCAGACGGGTGCCGTTGCCAGGGGTGAGCGGGGCAAAGAGGGGGGCAAAGTCGTAGAGGCGCTCACCGACTTCCAGCATCAGGATTGCCGCCAACAGCGTCAAAATCTTATGTTCGGGGCTGAGGAAGGCGGCCAAGATGCGGCGCTGCTCGAGGGTGAGTTCTTCTGGGGGGACAGAAGCCACCCACACGCTAAAGATGTCAAACGGTTTGCGCCACTGCATAGCAAAGACCGGCCCAATGCCCACCACGGCCACCCAAGCCTGCTCCGCCCCCACCGGCAGGAGGGGATCCCCTGTGGCCAGCCCGATCAGGGTCAGCCCCACCCACAAGGGGAAGAGGAGGATGCCGGCGGCATGGATCCAGAGGAAAGGTTCCTGCCAATGGCTGCGCATGGGGAGATGCCAAAAGGGACAGGGGAGAGCAGGGCTAGGGGCGGGATTTGTCCACCACTTCCAATTCTGTGAGGCGGAAGGTGACTAATTTGTCCCAGTTGCCGCCTTCAAAGAGGACAGCGGCATGGTTGTCGGTAACCCGCTGTACCTGGCCCTCAAAGCAGTAGTAGGTGTCGTTGGGGTTGATGACCCGCACGGCAACGCCGGGGTAGATCGGGGGAAGGGCTTCGAGGAGGGTTGGGGTTGGAGTCGTGTTCACGTTTCAGCTATCCTCTTTTTTTGCAGAAGCTCTGCCTTACTATTATGGGGGAAAGCCCCTCTCTTGCCGAGTCTCCCCCTCGTTGAGCTTCTTCCCACAGCGGTTCGCCGAGGGTTGGGCAATGGCTGAGGTGTGGCTGCCAGCCCGCTAACGGGAAAGGAGCCTGTACTGCAACTTCGACGGTCAACCCAGCTCCCCCTCAAGGCCCCAGACCATGGCTACCGGCGCACAGTCTTCCCCCTCCCAAATCTGGCATGTGTTGGTGATCGATGATGAACAAGGACGGCGGGCTGTGGCCCTCAGTGCTGCCACCTATTCCATCGGCAGGGATCCCAGCAATGCGATTGTCATCGATTCGGCGGCGGTTTCCCGGCAACACGCGCTGCTGCTGCGGCTACCCCAAAAAGATGGCCAGTATACCTACCGGCTGCTGGACGGCAATATCGAGGGCAAGCGCAGCACCAACGGCGTCTCGGTGAATGGGCAGAGATGTTTGAGCTGGGATCTCAAGGATGGGGATCAGATCCTGTTGGGGAATCAGGTGCGGATGCAGTACTGCATTCGCCAGTTGTCAGACGAAGATTTTCAGCGGTATCTCCAGTCTGTAAGCTTTCGCAGCGTGAAGGCGGAGGTGGTGGATCGACGCTCCACAACACTGCAGCGGTTTGATCCGCCCTCGATGCAGGCGATTTTGCCCCAAGAGGAGACGACGGAGAGAATTGACGTGAAGCCTCAACGCCGCAATCCGCTGCGGCTGCTGTTCCAGACCCTCTGGGGGCGTTTGAGGGGAAAGCTGAGATAACTTAACCCTCAGGAATGCCCACCCGTTCTGAGTCTGGGAGCGATGACGCGGTCTCGTCGGCGCCGCCTTTGCGCTCTTGCTCTGACGCTTCTGCCTGCAAGTCCAGGAGGGAGGGGGAGTTGGCTTCCCCAATCAACACTCCCCGCAGCCAGAGGGGAGCGACAAAGGTGGTGGCAATCACCATGACGATGATGCTGACATCGAGGGCATCGGAGAGAACCCCACTGGCGGCCCCCACACCGGCAAACACCAGGCCCACCTCACCCCGGGGAATCATGCCCACTCCGATGGCGTAGCGGTTGATGCCCGGCTTGCCAAAGGCCCCCAAGCCCGCTGCTAGCTTGCCCACAATGGCAACTCCGATCAAGAAGACGGCAATGATCAGCCCCTCTCGGTTGACGGGGAGGGTGGGGTTGAGTACGGCAAGGTTGGTTTTGGCCCCAACGCAGACGAAGAAGATGGGCACCAGTAGGTCGGAAATGGGCTTGATCTGTTCTTCCAGCTCTTGCCGTTTCTCGGTTTCGGCCAAGATTAAGCCAGCGGCAAAGGCGCCCAAAATCGCTTCTAGATGAATGATTTGCCCCACATAAGCCAGCAGAAAGGCCAGCACAAGGGCGGGCAGAAGGGGGTTACCTCGGGTCTTCAGGCTGTTGAGAAGGGCCACAAAGTAGGAGCTGAGAAGGCGCCCCAGAACAATAGAGCCGACCAAGAAGAGGATGGCACTGAGGATGATGATGCCGATATCGGAAAGGTTGACTTCTCCGTTTTTGGCCAAGCCCGCCACTACGGCCAAGATGATGATGCCCAACACGTCATCCAAGACGGCGGCACCAATGATCACTTGCCCCTCTGGGGAGGTGAGTTTTTGCAGCTCGGCCAAGACGCGGGCGGTGATGCCGATGCTGGTTGCTGTGAGGGCAGCGCCGGCAAATATGGCGGGGATAACGGGCACATGAAACAGGTAGAGCAAGCCCAGGGTTCCGGCCAGGAAGGGCACAGCAACGCCGATGATGGCTACGGCTGCGGCTTGAGGGCCAACCCGCAACAGCTCGGCCAGATCCGACTCGAGGCCGATTTCAAACAAGAGGATGATCACCCCGATCTCGGAGAGGATGTCGATGATCTGGCTTTGGGAGGAGAACACCTGTACCAGGGATCCCTCGTCGAGTCCGGCAGTGGCTTGCAGAAATTGCATCAGTGCTGAGGATTGAGCCAAGGTGTGCAGCTCTTGGCCGGAAACTTGTCCTTCCGGGAAGACCAACAACCCCAGCGCGGAGGCCCCTACCGCGACGCCCCCCAGCAGCTCTCCCAACACGGGGGGAAAACTCAGGCGGACGGCAATTTCTCCGGCGATACGGCTGGCCAGATAGATGACCACTAGAGCCATCAGCACCGCTACCAGGATCAGGGGCGAAAGATTGGCAGCTCCTTCAATGGGGGCAGCGGCTTCGACGGCAAGCAACACTGAATCTAGGTTGTTCAACAGCAAGATCTCACCCTCAAATGATGAACAGCTTTTTGTCTCGGGCCGGCCCTGGTGGGAACGCTGCCGTTCCCATTCCTTTCGCCCTTCTGCTGGAAGACTGTTACAGAAGCTAACCTCCCTTGGGAACTGTTGGCAACGCCCAGGTAGGCACTCTTATACTCCAGATAATTGATACTTATCTGGAGTATTGCCCTTCATCCCTTTGCATCAGGGGGACGAAGCCCTTATCACCCCGCTCCTGGAAAATCCCTCAGAGCCAACAACCCAGGTGGACGACGAGCTGCTCCTCAGGAGGAAGCCTCGCCATGGCCCGGTGCAGGGTTGGATCCATCCAAATCGGACGATGGCCCAGACAGATCCAGAGGATTAAAGCGGTTCATGGCTGTCCTCAGTCCCTCTTGCAAGCAGCACTCCACGGCCTCTACCGCCACATCCAACACCCGCTCCAGCACCTCTTGTTCTGCAGGGGCGAATCCACCCAACACATGCCCGACCACATCTTGGCTGCCCTTGGGTTTGCCCACCCCCAAACGCAGCCGTGGAAACGCCTCGCTCCCCAAGTGCTGAATGATGGACTTCATGCCGTTGTGCCCACCGGCAGAACCGGATCCCCGCAGGCGCAGACGACCCAGCGGCAAGTCCATGTCGTCGTACACCACCAGCACAGAGGCGAGATCTAACTTGTACCAATCCAGCACCGCCCGCACCGATTGGCCGGAACGGTTCATGTAGGTTTCCGGCTTGAGCAAGCGTCGCTTTCCTCCCAGGGCAAACCCTTCTCCGTAGCTACCTTGGAATCGCTTCTCCAAAACCAACGGGATCCCCCAGCGCTGCGCCAGCCGATCCACCACCATAAAGCCGCAATTGTGGCGGGTATTGGCGTATTGAGGGCCGGGATTGCCCAGGCCCACAACGAGCTGCAGGGAAATCTCATCGGTTCCCTTGGGCTTGACCTGGGTCACAACGTTTCTCGCCTCCTCGAGCTAAAGTAAGGCATCGCTGCTTTGAGTGGTGTTGGCGTGTTTTTGGGCTGCTGGTCGCCCCGAAGGTGTCAGATACCCAGCCGGACTGAGTCGGGACAGCGGTGAGGATCCCTGGGGGCAAATGGCTCGCCGCCCATGACTCTGCCATTGTTTATTGTCAACGCTCATTGTGAACGCTTCTGACCAACCCTGCTATGAGCCTGCCCACCCCTTTCGGTCTTCACCCCAGCACAACCGAATTCGATGCCTCGGATGCCCTGCGCCTCAGCCAGCGTCTGATTCAAGTGGGGATCGCCCTCTCCTCAGAAACGGATCTGCAGCGGCTGCTGGAGTTGATTGTTGCTCAAGCCCGAGAACTGACCCACTGTGATGGGGCCAGCCTTTTTGTCCGAGAGGGGGAGGAACTGCGCTTTTTCGTGGTCAACCGCCATGAGGAGCTGCGGGATCTGCGCCTGCCCCTCAGCCCTTCCAGCATTGTGGGCTATGTGGTGCTCACCGGGGAGAGCCTGAATCTGCCAGATGTCTACCACCTGCCCGCCGATCAGCCCTATGCCTTTAACCCACAGGTGGATCGGCAAACCGGCTATCGCACCCGCTCCTTGCTCACCGTGCCGATGCGGGATCCCTCAGGCAAGATCCTCGGCGCCCTACAACTGTTGAACCGCCTAAAGCCGGATCACCCCACCCCCCTAGCTCCTGACCAAGTGGCCGAGTGGAGCCAACCTTTTTCTGAGCTGGAAGTTAGCGTGGCAGAAGCCTTGGCCTCCCAGGCGGCGGTTGCCTATCAAAACGTCCAATTGCGGGAAGAGCTCAAATCTGCCCACTTCGAGACCATCTTCTGTCTGTCTCTGGCCGCAGAATACCGGGATCAAGATACCTCCTTTCACCTGAAGCGGATGAGCAACTACTCCCGCATCATCGCCAAGCACTTGGGCCTATCCAGCCATGAGCAAGAGCTGATCTTCTACGCCAGTCCCATGCACGATGTGGGCAAAATCGGGATCCCGGATGCCATCTTGCAAAAGCCGGGGCGTCTGACCCCAGAAGAGCGGCAGATCATGAACCGCCACCCTGAGATTGGCTACGAAATTCTCAGCAAGTCCGACTCCGAGCTGATGCAAAAGAGCGCCATCATCGCCCTTACCCACCACGAGAAGTTCGACGGCAGTGGGTATCCGCGCGGCCTCAAAGGAGAAGGGATCCCTCTAGAAGGGCGGATTGTGGCCTTAGCCGATGTATTCGATGCCTTGGCCAGCCGTCGCCCCTACAAAGAAGCCTGGGCTTTGAATGAGGTCTTTCAGTTTGTAGAAGACAACAGCGGCAGCCATTTCGACCCGCAAGTGGTGGCCGCCTTTAACCGAGGACGCAGCGAAATTCTGGAAATCTACCACCGCTATCCAGAAACCCGCTAAATCCAGCTCCAGATCAATCAGGGATCCAAGATACCAACCCAGAACATTCAGCTCCAAAGGGATCCGTCCCAGCAAACCGCAAAGAAGGGATCCCAGGCCATCCTTCCCGCACAATTCTGCAAAATCCTATGGGCAGGAGATGGGATCCCAGGGCAAACTGAAGGTGGTCGATTTTCTGCAGGAATCACCCCATCAAAGGCCGATTTAGGGCCGACTTTTTGTGTTGCTCTACACATTGGCATCCAACCCATCTGTACCCAACGTGTGCCGAGGATCCCTGTGATGGCTACCCTGACAAATCCACCCACTCCTACCCTATCGATCAACACCAAGCTGCGCGATTTGGCCTTGGTGGAGTTTCAGGTGAGCGAGTCCACCCCTTGTGAGAACGTGGTGCGCCGCCTAGAAGATGACAGCAGCCTTTCAGGAGTCATCGTGCTGGACGAGCGGTCACAGGTGCGGGGAATGTTGACCCGCCGCGCCATTCTGGAGTGGATGCTTAGCAAGCCCTACGGCCTGGATGTGTTTTTGAAGCGGCCCATCAGCTCCATGGTAGAGTTCCATAGCCGGGATTTTCTCTTGCTCCCCGGCGACTGCGATGTCATCCAAGCAGCCGACCGGGCCTTCCGACGGCCCGAAGAGACCATCTATGACCCCGTGGTGGTTCAACTGGGATCCCAGGACTACCGCCTTCTCGATGTGCCGGTGTTGTTGGTGGCCCAGGCCCAGGTGCATCTGGCCACCCAGCGCAAGCTACAGGAGCAGCAGGAAGAGATGAAAAGGATCTTGGCAGAGCTGGAGCAGGAAAAAAACCGCAGCCTCCAGTATGCCCGGGATCTGGAGCGACAAAAAGCCGAGATCCTCAACCAAAACCTGGCCTTAGACATGGAACGTCGCCGGGCCCAACAGCGCTCCGAGGAGTTGGCTCGCCTCAACGCCCGCATCATTGAAATCAGTTCTGTGCTCTCTGAGAGAGGCAAATCCACCTTTGCCGCCACCTTTGCTGGGGTAGAAGCGGTGCGCACCCTCTTCCAGGAAATTGCCGACAACAACCAGGAGCTATCCCGCGAACTCAAGGAGATCAACACCATCGTGGATTTGATCGTGGAGGTGGCAGGATACATTCGCCTGCTCTCCTTTAACGCGGCTGTAGAGGCCAACCGCAGCGGTGGTGCCGGTGGCTTTGGAGCCATTGCCCAGGAGATCCGCAAATTGGCCGGGCGAACCACTGAGGCCAGCAACCGTATTCGCAGCTTGGCAGAGCGTATCCAGCGCCAGAGCCAATCCACACTGCAATCGGCCCAGAGCAGCGCTGAGGTGGTGCAATCCCTTTACCAGCAGGCCCAGTCGGCCCAGTTGGCCCTGGAAGAGCTGCAAACCCTGTTGGAACAGGCCCAGATCTAGCCTCCCTTTTGGGTTTGAGATTCTTTTGGATCTGTCTGATCCCTAAGGTTGCCATGGTGGCTAGGGGTCAACTTTCCCCTCTCGAGTCTCATAAGTATAAAATTGCCCAGCCACGGCAAGGGTTTCAAAGTGGTAGGTGGGCAAGGAGATCCCCAGTGGGCCAAAGTTGAGCAACGACAAATCGGTGGTGTAGAGGCTGAAAAGGATAAAATTCTGCCGGCGGGTTTGGCGCATGAACAGAGCTTCTAGTTCGGGCTGGAGCTCTCGGACAAGGGCATGACATTCCTCGATCAAAGTGACCAAGAAAGACGGGATCTGAGCGCAGTATTCTCGCGTAGCATAGGCGGCCAGTTGTTGCCCTGCATGGGTTCTGTACTGATACATTCACGCTGAACTCTCCTGAACATGGTTCAGGAAAGAAGCGATCGCATCCTGCCTATCTCTGAGCA
>NZ_JANSIA010000074.1:0-15786 GCF_047461835.1 Synechococcus sp. R60.1
TTTGGAAACAAACAGAATGCTATCGCTGCATAGTTGAACAGTGATGTTCAGCAGTGTTCAGCGTAAATGTATCAGCAACAGGGATGCAGCCCGTTGATCTGACCACCCTGCGCGCTGTGCTGGCAGATCTAGCCCAGGCTAAGACAGGTCGGGATCCAGTGTTGCCTGCCCGCGTGGAATGGATCCAACAGACCGATCTGTGGACGGTGATCATCGGTTTGCGCACCCTCACTGCCCGTCCCTGCCTGCTGTTGTGCTGGCATCCTCAGGCGGCCCGTCTCCACCTCTGTCAGCCTCCTCCCAAAGAGCCGGATGGCTTTCAATTTAGCCAGTTCCTCCAACGGCACCTGAAGGGTTTGGCTCTGACGGAGCTGGCTCTGCTGGAGGATTGGGAACGGGTGATTGACTTGCGCTTTGCCCCTCGGCCCGGGGATCCCCCTTATCGCCATCTCTACCTGGAGGTGATGGGCAAGCACAGCAATGCCATTTTGGTGGACGAGGCGGGCATGATCTTGGCCAGTGGCCATGGGGTAAGCGAGCGCCAATCGCGAATCCGTCCAGTGCAGCCGGGCCTGCCCTACGAGGCTCCTCCGGCCCTAACCGACCCGATCCCGCAGCGATCCGAGCCCTTTTCCTGGTGGCAAGAGCGCGTCGCCCTGATCCCTGTCCCCATCGGCCAACGGCTGTTGCGCTGTTATCGCGGCCTCAGTCGGCATTTGGTGGAAGCGATGTGCCATCAGGCTGGGATCCCGCCGCAAACCTCCACCGATCACCTCTCTGCCCGCGATTGGCAGGCACTGTTTGCCAGGTGGCAAGACTGGTTAACCCGTCTGGAAACAGGCCAGTTTGACCCGGCCCCAACTCCCCAGGGATACACCGTTCTCGGCTGGGCAAGCCCTCCCGTCAGCAGTGCCGTTCGCGTTGGTGGGACGGAATCCCTGCAGCAACCCTCTCGGCCCAACCTGCACCAACTTTTGGAAAGCTACTACCAGGCTCAGCTTAACCGCGAACAGTTTGAGCGAGAGCGCCACCGTCTGCTGCAAAGGGTATCCACCCTGCTGAAAAAGCTCTATCAGCGGCGAGAGCAATTTGAGGCAATGCTGGCCGACTCCACCCAAGCGGAAGCCTCCAAGCAGGCTGCCGACTTGTTGATGGCCCACCTCCACCTCTGGCGGCCAGGGTTGCATCACATCGAGCTGCCGGATTTTGCCAGCGGCCAGACGGTCAAGATCCCTCTCGACCCCGAAAAAAATGCCATTCTCAATGCCCAAGCCTACTACCGCAAGCACCGCAAACAAAAACGGGCCCAGGATGCCCTCCGACCTTTACAAGAGGCGCTCGGCCAAGAGATCCTCTACCTCGAGCAGGTGGAAGCGTCTCTACAGCAGCTGGAAACCTATCGGGATCCCCAAGACTTGACCACCCTCAAGGAAATTGAGACCGAGCTGATTGAACAGCGCTACTTGGAGAGTCCCACTCGCAACAGCGGGACAGAGTCTCTGCGGGCGAGCTCAAAACATGCCTCACCGGCAACCTTCAACCCCCACCGCTTTACCAGCCCCAGTGGCTTCTCCATTTGGGTGGGGCGCAACAACCTGCAAAATGATCAGCTCACCTTTCGCGTGGCTCAGGAACACGATTGGTGGTTTCATGCCCAAGAGATCCCCGGCAGTCATGTGCTGCTGCGCTTGCCCCCCGGGGCTGTAGCAGAAAGCGAAGATCTGCAGGCGGCTGCTGATTTGGCGGCCCATTTCAGCCGCGGTCGCCTCAGCGAACAGGTGCCGGTAGTCTACACTCGCCCGAAACTGGTGTTCAAACCCAAGGGATCCCCGCCCGGCATGGTCGTTTACAAGCAGGAGCAGGTGCTTTGGGGGCGGCCCAGCCGTGCTCAATTCCTCATTGCGTCAGCCCTCGTGAACACCGACGCGACCGGTGGCTTCGTTTCTGGCCCATGCCACGAGCAGGCTTGAGGGAATCTAGGGAAGAACCTTGAGGGAGTAAGGGGCGCTGCGGCCATAGCGGCTGGGGTCGTACATTTCTTCTGCCAAAGCAGGAGCCACCTGGAATTGGCCGGGGATCTCCGGACGGAAGAGATAGACAAACTCATGGCGACCCTGCTTGAGCTCGGTGCTGAAAAAGGCCACGCGGTCATCCCGATTCTCTTGGCGGGTCCAAAACCAGTCCCACCAGTAGTCTGGGGCCAAGCCGGTGAACTCTCGCGGATCCTGGGAGGTGATCTCGGCGCCGCTGGGCAGGGGATCCTCGACCACCACGTAGTGGCTGTCCCGCTCGGCTTCCACCGTCAACCGGGCCAGGAGGATTTCTCCGGCCCTTACTGTGTCGCCAGGGCGCAGCGGCTGCTCTCGGTAGCGGATCTCCCCGTTGGGTTGGGGCTGGGGCTGTAGGCGGAAGTAGCTGCGGCTCACCGCAAAGCCTTGGGCTTGAGAGGGCAGAGGGTTGGGGACGAAGGCTTCTCCCCTCAAGCTGTAGTAAAGGGGGCCGGGGCCGGACTTTTCCAGGCGCAGGCTGCTCAGGTTCCCCACTTCTGCGTCAGCCCAATCCAGCCCATAGCGGGGATCCCCAGCGCCGGCCTGCCAGCGACCGAGAAGGGATCCGGTTGTCCCATCCAACACCCGCACCTCGCCGGGGCTGGGAAGCTGCTGCTGCTGGGCCTGGTAGTAGGCAGATAGGCCGAGGAGAGCATCGGCGGTGGCTTTGGTGGTGCGCCAGCGGTTGTTTTGCCGCTGCTGGAGAAGGGCCTCGGCAATCTGGGCAGCCCGGTCATCCTGCAAGCGAACGGCCAATTGCAGTAGGGGGCCGGCCACCTCCATGTCGTCGTAGGTGGAGCGCTCTTGGGTCGCACGAGTTGGAGCAGCCGGGATAAACCAGCGCCCTTGGGGATCCTGTTGCCGCCGCTCCAGAACCTCATCCAGGGCTGCCTGGGCAAGATCCCTCTGGCCCAGTTGCAGGGCGGCCAGCCCTCGGTAGGCCAGGCCAAAGGTGGAGAGCCGCTCCGGCGGCGGCAGGTCGGCAGTTACCAAAGCGGGATCCCAGAGGGCCAGGCTGTAGGCGACAAAAGCCTGTAGATCGGGGGAGAGGGCTTGGGGCTGGGCCAGTTGATCGGCCAGATAGTCCAAGGCCTGCCGCACCCGCCACTCTTTGAGGGCATAGCCAGCAGCTTGGGCAAGATGATATCCCTGCAGGATGTATCCGGTCAGATAGGGGTTGCTCCGGTCATGGGCCCACCAGCCCCAGCCCCCATCGTAGTTCTGGGATCCCTCCAGTCGCTGCAAGCCGGATCGAAGCACTCGAGGCAGCCGCTCCAGGGTTTGAGAGCGCAGGTTCAAGCCCAACTGCTTGCTGACTTGGGCGACGGCTAGGGCGGGCAAGAAGCGACTCAGGGTTTGCTCGGTGCAGCCGTAGGGGAACTTCACCAGGTAATCCAGCGGCCCCAGCAGGGTTGCTGCCGGGCTAGCGGCCAGTTCCAGGTGAAGCTGCCGGGATCCCGGCACCCAGGTGGCGGGCCAATCCAGCGGCAACTCCAGACTGCCAGACTCCCCTTCACGCAAGCCAGACGGGGTTCCCAGTTGGCCCACTTGGGAGAAGCGATGCGCCGCCCCAAAGGGCTGGCTGGGGATCTGCAGTTGCAATGCATCTTTCAGCCCATTCCCTTCCGCCCAGACCCGCAGAGAGGTATCTCCGGCCCCCAGAACCTGGAGAGGCCATTCCACCCGCCCCGCTCCTTGGGCCGGCACGGTGAGGCGTTGTCGTTCCGGGCCTTGCAATTTCAAGATCCCACCGGCAGGAACAGGAACTTCCAGCCGCACCTCCACCGCTTGGGCTTGACCCGTGCGGTTTTGCACAATGGCCGCCAAGGTGAGCTGATCCCCCACCCGGAAAAAGCGGGGAGCGGCCAAGCGCACCAACAGGTCTTTGCTGACTGAGACCGTGGCAAGAGCGGATCCCACCTGGGTGTCGGCAGTGGCAGCGCGGGCGGTCAAGCGCCAGGTGGTCAGGTTGTCGGGCCAACGCACCTGTACCTGAGCCAGGCCATCGGCATTGGTGACCAGATCCGGGAACCAGGCGGCGGTATCGCGAAAGTCCTCCCGCACTTGGCCGGCCAGCTTGTCGGCACCGCCGGGATATTGCTGAGGGAAAGAGGTAGTGGTGGTAACTTGGTTGTACTGGCGCCCATAGAAGAAGCGGCGAATATCCGGGGTGAAGTCGGGTCGCAATAGGTAGAGGGCATTGTCCACAATCCCTAGGCCCACCTCGGCGCTCACCGGCTGCCCTTGGGCATCGCGGGTGCGGATTTGGATTTGGGCGGTCTCGCCCGGTCGATAGGTGGGTTTATCGGTTTGCAGCTCCACCTGCAAAAAGCGATCCAAGGGGGAGACCCGCAGCAGGGCCTCGCTTTGGTACAGCCGCCGCTCTGGGCCGATGGCAGTGGCAGTGACGTAGAGATTGGGACGATAGTCGCCGCGGATGGGCAGCCGCAGCGTGGCCGTATGCCCCTGGAGACGCAGCACCTGCACCTGGTGCAGCCGGGATCCCTCAATGCCCACCAGCACCGCCACATCCGGCAGCGGCGAGACTATCAGGATCTGGGCCTCCTCCCCCACCTGGTAGATCTGCCGATCCGCCACCACCTCCAGGCTGGGCAGGGATCCCCAACTTTGTAGGGGGCTGCCCGGCTCCACCACCCAGAGATAGTCCACCTCCTGCACCCGTTCGCGCCAGCGGTGCGGAGCACTTTGACGGCGGGGATCCCATGCCGTCAACCGCACCCGGTAGTCTCCCGGCTCCAGGTCGGCGGGCAGGTGGAGGTCGAGGCTGCCTTCCCCGTTGACAATCTGAAAAGGCTGCCGCAGCAGGGTACCTTGCCGTTGGTAGGTGTTGCTCTTGGGATCCCAGCGCCAGCGCTCCAGGCTCAGCTCTCCGGTGGCGCTGACGGGGCGGCCATCGTAATCGCGGGCTTGCAGCCGGTAGGTGAGGGTATCCCCCGGAGCGGGCAGGTGGCGGTTCACTTCCGCAAACAGAGCAAATTCGCCAGCCGTGACCCAGGCCCGCGCCGATCCTGTTACCGTCCGGCGGCTGATATCGGTCACCTCCACCTCGATGCGCAACTGCTGCACCTCTTGGGGGCCCCAGTAGCTGTCTTCTTCCCAGTTGAGATCCTGCAGCAGGCGATCCAGGCGAAACTCCGCCCGCCCTTGGGCATCCGTCACCCCTTCCCCTTCCGCCACCAACTGGCCGTAGCCGCCGTAGTAGCCCTGCTCCTCTCCCAGGTCGTCGGCGAAATAGTCTTCCTCGGCAGAACGGGGCAACAGCCCATAGCGCAGGCTCCAGTCGGGGCTGCTGTAAACTCGGTAGCGGAGCTGGGCAGCGGCCACCGGCGCGCCGAAAAGATACTCGGCCTCCACCTGCACCTTCAGGGATCCCCCCCGCACCAGCCAAGGTCGGTCGGGCACCACCGCCACCTCAAACTCCGGCTTGCGGTAGGCTTCCACCTGAAAAGAGGTGTATTCGCGGCTGGATCCCTGCGGCCCTGACACCTGCCACTCCAGGCCGTAGCTGCCCAGGGACGCTTCTTCTGGCAGTTGAAACTCCCCATGGACACTGCCAAAAGCATTGGTGGCCAGGGTTTGTTCGCTCAACACATCCCCGTTGGGGGCCGTAAGGGTCAGTTGCACTGCTTGTCCTGCTGGGGGCGGCGTGAGGCGGGTTTGCTCTCGCACCAGGGCGCGGAAATAGACGGTTTGGCCAGGGCGGTAGAGGGGACGATCGGTGTAGGCGTAGATCCGGTGGGGCTGGTTCCAGCCATAGGCGTAGCTGCGGGACAAAGCCTGCAGGGTGTTGTCGGCACTGCGGCCATAGACCACCAGGGAAGAACCCTCTCTCGCCGGCAGGCCAAAGCGGGCTAGCCCCTCTGCATCGGTGGTGGCCGTCAAGGGATCCCCCCACTCCCCGAAAACTTGGATCTGGATCCCCGACAGGGGGCGCAGCTCCCGCAAATGCACCGCCTGCACCACCAACTGGCTGGGGTCCTGCTTCTGGATCAGGCCGAGATCGCTCACCAAAAACCAATGGTCGGAACGGGGCAAGGGTGCAGCCGCATTCAGCGGCTCCCGGCCCTCCGCCTCCACCCAGTAGGCCCCTGGCGGCAGGATCCCCAGCTCCAAGGTTTGGGCTGTCCACCCCTCTCCCGCTCGTCGTGGCACCGGCTGCTGCCAACTGCGCACAAGCTCCCGCCGCAGGGTGGGATACAGAGCCGGATCCAGGGAGCCATAGCCAGCATCCGCCAAATCCCGCAAGAGAGGGGATCCCTGCAGCTCTGTCAGGGAAAAGCGATAGAGGCTGAGCTGCACCGAGCCCAGGCTGGTGGCCCGCCACTGCAGCCGCGCCGGTTCTGCGGTCGTAAACACCTGGCTGGTGCTGTAGAGATAGAGACCGGGGGGGACAAGCTGAGGGCGCAAGGTGGGGATCCGAACCGTTGCCCCCTCCCGCACCAGAACGGATCCCTCGCTGCCCACCGTTTCCAGGCCGGATCCCTGCACCGTCACCTGGTATTCCCCAACAGGCAATCGATCCAAGCGATATTCGCCATCTGCGGTCAAGCTGGAGCTGCGCGTGACCGGGCCGGCGGCGATCACCCGGACGCTCTCCAGAGCTACCCCTGCCGGCAGCTCCACCCGTCCCGCCAGGGATCCCGTCGGCTGTTCGGAAAGCAAAACTGCCAGCCCCACCCCCAACAACAGCACCAGGGCCGCTAACCATCGCCTCAGCATGGGATCCCTCTCCTCCGTTGCTCCTACCCTGTGCCCTGGCCGCCCTGGGGGTTCAAGGGTCAGCCCAATCCACTACTTCACCAGCTCGAAGACGTTGAACATGGGCAGGTACATGGCCACGATAATGCAGCCCACCATACCGCCCAGGATCACGATCATCAACGGCTCCAGCAGGCTGGTGAGGGCGCGTACCGCCTCCTCCACCTCCAGCTCGTAGAAATCCGCCGTCTTCATCAGCATCGCGTCCAGCTCCCCTGTCTCTTCCCCCACGCTGATCATCTGAATGGCCATGACTGGGAAGACCTTGGCCTTGTCGAGAGCAGGGGCAATCTGCCCTCCCTCTGAGATGGATTGGCGGGCGGCGTCAATGGCGTTGGCCACCACCTGGTTGCCGGAGGTGTCGCGCACAATTTCCAAGGAAGTCAGCACCGGCACCCCGGAGCGGGTGAGAGCGCCAAAGGTGCGGCAGAAGCGAGCCACCGCCGACTTCTGGATCAGATCCCCGAAGATAGGGAGCTTGAGGGCCAGCGCGTCGATGGTCTCCTTGCCGGCAGGGGTGCGGTAAAAGCGCCGGAAAGCAAAATAGACGGCCCCTAGAAAGCCCACCAGCCCCAAGCTGTACTGGGGCGTGCGCAGGAACTTGCTGATGTTGATGAAAAACTGGGTAAAGGCGGGCAGCTCCCCACCCAAGTCGTTGTAGATGCTCTCAAACGTGGGCAAGATGAACAGCACCATGCCCAAGAAAATCAAGACAGCCAAGATCGTCACCACCACCGGGTAGGTCATGGCTGACTTGATCTGCTTCTGCAGGCGATCCATGTCCTCCAGCAGCTTGGCCAGACGGTTGAGCACTTCGTCCAGCACGCCGCCCACCTCCCCCGCCTGCACCATGCTGCAGTAGAGGCCGTCGAAGGCGTCGGGATAAGGGCGGATGGAGTCGGAGAGGTTTTTCCCGGCTTCCACGTCTGAGCGAATGGCCCTCAGGTATTTTTTGAGCTTGGGGTTGCCGGTTTGCTCCTCCATGATGGTGAGAGAGCGCACCATCGACACGCCGGCGTTGATCAAGGCAGCAAATTGCCGGGAGAACACTGCCTTGTCGCGAATGTCGATGGATCCCAGCATTGAGAAATCGAAAGACGTATCCAAGGAAAAGAAGGGTTTCTCCTCCTGAATGTCTTCCTGTTTGGCAAAAATCCCGTCTCGGCGCAGCCGTGCACGAACTTCGGTCAAGCTGTTGGCCACCACCGTCAGGCGTACCGGCTGACCGGCCTTTAACCCCCGAACCTTGTAGCGCGGCATGGCTGTACCCCCGGCTAGATCGCTCTAAATAACGAAATGGCTTTAAATGTTTCGCAGGTGCAAAAGAGAAGTCAGCCCAAACCTTGGGCCGATCAACGATCTCTCAGCTAGAGCTTAGCCACAAATTGAGGCAGTGGCTAGAGATCGGCAATGAACCCTCACCCGGGGATCCCAGCACTGCCTGGTGGCAACGAGGTTTAGCGACGGGCGGCAACTGCTGGTGGCCGCTGTTGCTGGGCAGCCGCGGCTGGCGAGGGCCCAGTAACGTTGCCCAAAAGCCGTTGCAACTCCTCGGGGCGAGAGGTCTTAGACATGGCCGTATCGAAGTCGATCTTGCCCTGTAGGTAAAGGTTAGCCAGATCTTGCTCCAGCGTTTTCATGCCCTGCTTGCCCCCCGTCTGGATAGCCGAGTAGATCTGGGCAGTTTTGCCCTCCCGAATCAGGTTGGCAATGGCCGGCGTCACCACCATGATTTCCTGCACCAGCACCCGTCCAGGCTCTCCTGGCTTGGGATTGAGGCGGCGGGCCAGAGTTTGGGAGAAGACGGCCTTGAGGGAGTTGGAGAGCTGCACGCGAATCTGCTGCTGTTGCTCGGGCGGGAACACATCCACCAAGCGATCCACCGTCTGGGCGGCAGAACTGGTGTGTACTGTGGCGAAGCAGAGGTGGCCGGTCTCGGCGGCGGTAATGGCCAACTGGATGGTCTCCAGATCCCGCATCTCCCCGATCAGGATCACATCCGGATCCTCCCGCATCGCTGCCCGCAGGGCATTGGCAAAACTCTTGGTGTCTTCCCCCAGTTGCCGCTGGTGGATGATGCTGCGAATGGGGGTGTAGATGTACTCAATGGGATCCTCGATGGTGAGGATGTGCTCGGCCCGTTCGCGGTTGATCATGTCGATCATGGAAGCCAGCGTAGTCGATTTGCCAGATCCCGTTGGGCCGGTTACCAGCACCAAGCCCCGCGGCAGGCGAGCTGCTTCCTTACACACATCCGGCAGGCCCAGCTTGTCGATGTTGGGGATCTCAGAAGCCAGGGCCCGCATGGCGCAAGCATAGGTGCCGCGATCGCGGTAGACGTTCACGCGGAAGCGCCCGATCCCCCGCACCCCATAGGAGCAGTCCAATTCCCAGTTTTGCTCCAGCTGCTTGCGCTGGTTGTTGTTCAGCATGCTGAAGATCAACCGCTGCACCTCCTCTGCCGAGAGAGGCTCATGCTCTGTCGGCTCAAGGTGACCATTGATGCGGAAGTAGGGGGGCAAACCCGCCGAGATATGAATGTCGGAACCGCCCTTTTGGACGATTGCTTCCATGAGGTCTTCGATCATCAGTTGGGGCATAGGGTTGGGTTCTCCAAAGGCGAGTAGAACTGTCTATCAAAAGAGCCGCCGGCCAAAGCCATGTGAGAAAGGCAACTGTATAGGACTGTTATAGTCGGCACCCCAACATCGTCAAGTGCCAAGCCGACTTCCTAAAACTTCGGGGTCAGGCAATAGGGGCAGTCCATCCAGTCCACATGCAAGGCCGCGCCACAGTTGCGGCAGGTGCTGAGAGCCTTGGCACGGGCCTTCAGCTCGCTTTCCAGACCCTTGTCGGTGAGGGTCACCCGATCCACCTCCTCCAGCGTGGTGAGGCCCTGCTTCACCAGCATCAAACTGTAGGCCAGCAGGGTTTTCATGCCACTTTCCACCGCCGCTTCTTTGATCACCTCCGTGGGGGCCTCTTTGTTGATCAAGTCCGCAAGGCGGTCGTTCATGCGCATGAACTCGTACACCCCTACCCGACCTTTGTAGCCCACGCCCCCACACTTCTCGCAGATGGGCTTGCCGGTGGCCTTGCGCTGCTCCACTTCTTTGGGGGAGAGCTTGTTGGCTTTGTAGAAGGTGAGCTGCTCGCCGTCGCCACTGAGGGTAAGGCCATAGCGGGCCAGCTCCTCCGGCGTGGGGTGGTAGGGGATCCGACATTCGGTACACACCCGGCGCATCAAGCGCTGGGCCAACACCCCCAGCAACGAGCTGGAGATCATAAATGGCTCGATCCCCATCTCCGTCAGACGGGCAATGGCGCCAGGGGCATCGTTGGTGTGCAGCGTGGTCAACACCAAGTGGCCTGTGAGGGAGGCTTCGATGGCGGTTTTGGCCGTCTCGTGGTCGCGGGTTTCCCCCACCAGGATGACATCCGGGTCTTGCCGCAAGAAGGCCCGCAGGATCATGGCAAAGTCCATGCCCTTTTCTCGGATCACCTGCACCTGAGTGATCCCCGGCAGCGAGTATTCAATGGGATCCTCGGCAGTGCTGATGTTGATGCCCGGATCGTTCACCTCCGCCAGAGCCGAGTAGAGGGTGGTGGTTTTCCCGGATCCCGTTGGCCCAGTCACCAAGATTAGGCCAAAGGGTCGCCTGACAATCTCCTTGAAGCTTTCCAAGGTCTCTGGGTCGGTGATCAGCTTGTCCAGCCCCAGTTGGGTGGCGGAGTTGTCCAGGATCCGCAGCACGATCTTCTCCCCATAGCGGGAGGGCAGGGTGCTGACCCGGAAGTCCACCTTGCGCCCCTTGAAGACCCGCCGGATCCGCCCATCCTGGGGCATGCGCCGCTCGGCAATATTCAGGTTGGAGATGATTTTAAAGCGGGCAGTGAGGGCGGGGACGATCTTCTTGGGAAAGTTTTCAAAAGCCTGCCGCAACACCCCATCTTTGCGGAAGCGGATGCGCAGGTATTCTTCTTGCGGCTCGATGTGGATGTCGGACGCCCCATCCTGCAGGGCCTTGACCAGGATCTGGTTGGACAGTTTAATAATCGGGGCATCATCTGCCGATTTGACCTGCTGCTCCAGGGATCCCTCGCCGGCCTCATCGGCAGTCACATCCTCGATGCTGTCCAGATCGATTTCGGCGGTATTGACCACCACCTCTTCTTCCTGTTGGGCAGCAGCCGCGTCGTTGATCCCCTTGATGGCCAGCAGCTCCGCCTGCGCATCCATGTAGCGGTTGATCAGGGTCTCGAAATCCCGCTGGGTGAAGACCCGCCGCTGCAGCTTCAGCCCCTGGATGCGGAAGCGCCGTTGAATGTCGTCCAGTGCCTGCAGGTTGTCTGGCTTGACCATCGCCACCGTCACCTGATTGTCTCGACGGCGAATGGGCAAGAACTTGTAGCGGTTGCAGATGTCGAGGGGCAAGATCGAGTCGATCAGCCCAATCATCTCGGAGATCTCCACCGGCTCCAGGTCGACATCCAGGGAGGGGATCCCGTAGATGATTTTCAGTTCAAAGAGCTGCTGCCGTTTGTAAGCCCGCTCCAGGTCAGGGGTGATCTCTTTGCCCACGATATCCTTGACCACCAGAGCCAGGGCCTTGCTGTTGCCCTCTCGATCCGCTTTGAGGGCGTTTTGGATGTCCTGGATCTGCTTATCGTCGGCAAAGCCCAGCTCCTTTAACTTGCGGCCAAAGGGGGTAATGCTGACGTTGGCGATGGCCAGAGCTTTGCTGGCAGCGCCGGCGCGGCGCGAGGTAAAAGGAGGGGGAGGAAGATCGTTCATGCTGGCGGGTCACCCACAATGCCTCTATTTCACTGCACTCGGCTGCTAAGGGTCAACGGTAAAGATACATAAGTCTGGACTTCCCAGAGGCCGCCAACCCTGGGCTTACTATGCCCCAACTCGGCTCAAATCTCGCATTCACATCCATCTCGTCCCCTAAGCCTCGCAGACCAACGCTTGCGACCGCTGGGTTAGGTAAAGGTTTTCGCTGTAATCGACAGGGCAGTCGATGAGGGTGGGCACCGGCTGCTCGAGGGCCTGCTTCAGGATGGGGATCAGCTCGGCAGCCTTTTCGACACGGTAGCCCTTGAGGCCCATGCTCTCCGCCAGCTTGACGAAGTCTGGATTGCCGAACTTGACGAAAGCAGCCTCGTTGTATTGATTGTGTTGCTTCCACTCGATCAGCCCATAGCCGCCATCGTTGAAGATGAGAGTTACAAAGGGAGTGCCCACCCTGAGGGCAGTTTCCAGCTCTTGGCAGTTCATCATGAACCCTCCATCTCCGGTTACGGCCACGATGCGCCGGTCGGGATGCACCAATTTGGCGGCCAAGGCCCCCGGAATGGCGATGCCCATGGCGGCAAAGCCGTTGGAGATGAGACAGGTGTTGGGTTTGTCACAGTGGTAGAGGCGGGCCATCCACATCTTGTGGGCGCCGACATCGGAGATGACGATGTCTTCCGGTTCCAGGACTTGGCGCAGGTCGTAGATCAGCTTCTGGGGTTTGATCGGGTAGCTCTGATCCTGGGCATAGCAGGTGTACTCGCGGACGATGTTCTGCCGCAGGCTGAGGCCATAGGGATCCGGCTTGCCCGTGCGATCGCAGCGGCGCAGGATCTCCATCAGGGAGTCGGAAATGTCTCCCACCACCTCCACTTGCGGAATGTAGCTGCTGTCGATTTCTGCGGGCAGGGCAGCGATGTGAACGATGGGGATGGTGCCGTCGGGGTTCCATTTCTTGGGAGAGTACTCGATGAGGTCGTAGCCGACGGCGATCAACAGATCGGTGCGGTCGAAGCCACAACTGATCAGATCCCGCTGCTGTAGGCCAACGGCCCACAAGGACAAGGGGTGGGTGTAGGGGATCACTCCTTTGCCCATGAAGGTGTTGACCACGGGGATGTTCAAGCGGGTGGCAAATTCCGTGAGGGCGCTGCTGGCTTGGGCGCGAATGGCCCCATTGCCGGCCAAAATCAAGGGGTTGCGGGCGCGGGAGATCAGGGACGCCGCTTCGTTCAGGCTTTGATAGGAGGCGTAGGTTTTGTCCAGGCGATCTCTCCTCAAGGGAGTGCCGCTGGCTTCCATGGCGGCGATGTTTTCCGGCAAGTCGATGTGGACGGCCCCGGGCTTCTCGGTTTGGGCCAATTTGAAAGCCTTGCGCACGATCTCCGGGGTGATGCTGGGGCGCACGATCTGGGCATTCCACTTGGTGACGGGGGCAAACATGGCCACCAAATCCAGGTATTGATGGGATTCGATGTGCATGCGGTCGGTGCCGACTTGGCCGGTGATGGCCACTAGGGGTGCTCCATCCAGGTTGGCATCGGCAACTCCGGTCATCAGGTTGGTGGCGCCCGGCCCCAAGGTGGAGAGACACACCCCCGCTCTGCCCGTCAGCCGGCCATAGACATCGGCCATGAAGGCGGCCCCCTGTTCGTGGCGGGTGGTGATAAAGCGAATTGAGGAGCGGCGCAGGGCTTGTAGGACTTCCAGGTTTTCTTCGCCAGGAACGCCGAAGATGTACTGCACCCCCTCATTTTCCAGGCAGCGAACCAGCAGTTCGGCGGTATTCATGGTGGCAAGGGTATGGAGAACGGTGGATCTGGATCCCACCATAGACGGCGGACGGGGCAAGGGATAACTTGTTTTCTGGGCTTGGGGACGGGGGCAGGCTGGGCTGGGAACCAAGCTAAGCTCAAAGGGGCGGCCCAGGCCCAATTGCCCCTCCAAGCTTCCTCTTCTGGAGATGCCCATGCGGCTCTACGTCGAACCTTTCACCGTTCACAAGCGCTACGCCTTGACCATCAGCCGAGGTACCCACAGCGAGACAACCTTGGCTTGGGTGCGAATTGAGGAGGAGGGAGTTGAAGGGTGGGGAGAGGCTTGCCCTTTTTCGGTGAGCGACGACTACCACCAGTCTCTGGACGACATCCTGATGGGTCTGGAGGTGGCCAAAGGGATCCTACGCCGCCACTCCCCCTGGGAGCGCCAGCCAATTGAGGCGGAACTGCTGCGGGCCGGGATCCCTTCGGCAGCGCGGGCAGCGGTGGATATGGCCCTGCACGATTGGATGGGCAAACGGCTGGGGAGGCCCCTGTGGCAGTTGTGGGGGCTGGATCGCTCCCGCATTCCGCCCACGATGATGACGATCGGCATCTCCACCCCGCAGGCGGCCCGCCAGCGCGCCTTGGCCTGGATGGAACAGACCCAAGCGCGGGCCTTTAAGATCAAGCTGGGCAGCGGCTCAGGACTGATGGCGGATCAGAACATGCTGATTGCCGTACAAGAGGTGATCCCGCTGGGATCCCTGATTACAGTGGATGCCAACGGCGCTTGGACGGTGGAGCAAACCCTGAGCATGAGCAACTGGCTGGCGGGGCAAGGGGTGAGCTACCTGGAGCAGCCTTTGGAGAGGGGGCAGGAAGCGAAGCTGATCACCCTCTGGCACGAGTCGAAGCTGCCCATTTTTGTGGATGAGAGCTGTATGGACAGCCGCGATATCCCCCCTCTGGTGGATCGCGTCCACGGGATCAACATTAAGCTGATGAAGTGCGGAGGCCTCAGCGAAGCCTGGCGCATGATCCACACCGCCAAAGCCCACGGCCTACAGGTGATGTTGGGCTGCTACAGCAACACAGCTCTGGGGAATACAGCGGCAGCCCACTTGGCTCCCCTGGTGGATTACCTGGACTTGGATAGCCACCTCAACCTCATCGACGATCCCTTTGCCGGGGCCATCCTGCAGGAGGGCTGCCTGCTCCCCACCGACCGACCGGGCTTGGGGGTAGAGCTGCGGGAGGAATAATGGGAAGGCCGGAATCCCTGTCCAGCGAAAGTCGCGTGGCCATCCTGCTCCACGGGGGATTGCTGGGGGAGCATGGGAAAACGGGGCTGGGGCTGCTGCGCTACGGCTCTTTCCCGGTGGTGGCGGTGATCGACCGGGAGCAGGCGGGGGGATCCCTGGCCCATCTGACCGGAATAGCCAAAGACATCCCCATCGTGGCCTCGGTGGAGGAGGCGCTGGCCTACCGGCCTGAAGTTCTGGTGATTGGGATTGCCCCTTCAGGGGGGCAGTTGCCGCCAGCCTGGCGGGAGGAGTTGGGCCTGGCCCTGCGAGCTGGCCTATCTCTGGTGAATGGGCTGCACACGCCTTTGGCCGAGGATCCCCAGTTTCGGCAGTGGTTGCAGCCGGGGGCCTGGATCTGGGATATTCGCCGCGAGCCCCCCAACCTGTCGGTGGGGAAAGCCCTGGCCCGCACCCTGCCCTGTAAACGGGTGTTGACGGTGGGCACCGACATGAGCGTGGGCAAAATGTCCACCAGCTTGGAGCTGCACCGGGCCAGCCTGAGACGGGGCCTGCGCTCCCGCTTTTTGGCCACCGGGCAAACCGGGATTCTGATCGGCGGCGAGGGGATCCCTTTGGATGCGGTGCGGGTGGACTATGCCAGTGGGGCGGTGGAGCAACTGATCTTACGCTATGGCTCTGACCACGACATTCTGCATCTGGAAGGCCAGGGATCCCTGCTCAACCCCGCCTCTACGGCCACCTTGCCCCTGTTGCGTGGATCCCAGCCCACCCACCTTATCCTGGTACACCGCGCCGGCCAGACCCACATCAAGGGGATAGACTACGTGCCCATCCCGCCCTTACCCAAAGTGATCGAGCTGTATGAGCAGGTGGCAGCGGCTGCCGGGGCCTTTGCCCCCGCGCCCGTGGTGGGGGTTGCCCTCAATACCTTCGGCTGGGAGGAAGAAGCGGCCCTAGAGCAGATCCGCCGGGTGGAAGCCGAGACCGGACGGCCCTGTACGGATGTGGTGCGTTTTGGGGCGGATCCCTTGTTGGAGGCAATTCTGGCGGCAGGATAACTCAGCTAGAAATCGCAGGAGCCCCGCACTGTACCCGTAGGGTCAGTGTCGGGAGGAATGCGGAAGTCACAATAGAAC
>NZ_JANSIA010000075.1:0-15715 GCF_047461835.1 Synechococcus sp. R60.1
CTTGGGGCGACTGTAAACTCGCCTGAAATTCCGAAACTTAGCTGTCCTCTGGGGCCGCTAGGGATTGGGATAAAGCCTGCGCTTAAGCACAGCTTGAGTGTCGGGTAGTTTACTCGAAACATTTTGCTCAAAACAGAATGGGGTAGATGTGAGTGAAAAAAGAAGACCGTTATGGATCCCACTCCCATTCCCATCCGATTTCAGGTGAACGGCCAACCCTATGGGCAGGTGGTTCCGCCGGGGCTCACTCTGCTGAGCTTGTTGCGGGAGCTGGGCTGGGTGGGGGTACGCCGGCGCAGGGACGTTTTTCGGCTCCCCAGGGATCCCTGACTTTGCCGGAGCTGGCCCAAAGGGCTTCGGATCCCATCGAGGTGGAGCTGCACCATGCCGCCGACGAATCTTCCCTCTCCTTTGCCGTGGCGGGGGTGGAATTGGCAGTGGATATGGAAACCGGCCAGATTGAGCTGCTGATCGCGTCAGCGGGACGGAGTCCTTTGTCGCTACGCGACGCTAACGCGAACGCGTCAGCGGGACGGAGTCCTTGCATTTCACAAAAGCTTGAATTGAATCGAGATGTTTTGTGAGTTTGCAAATGGCTACATAGGTAGTTGTGGGCTACGTGGGGATTATGAAAAAAATTAAGACTTTTGGCACAGCGGCAATTTTCGCCAGTAGTCCGGCACTAGGATGGCTTCCAAGTATACCCGGCGGGATCCCATGTATGTATATTGCCCGGAGGAGTTTCTGGGAAGCAGAACCCAGTGCAACCTAGAAGCATTGATAGAACGGCTGGAAGAGGGGGGTCGCACCCTTTTGAGCCAGTTGTTTGACGTTCGTTACCCTTACTGGAAGCGTAATCTCCGCAACAACATTCGCTTGGTGGGGGAGCTGCGCTATGTAGGCGAGGTACCCGTTCTGGTTTTGTTTGGCCTCTGGCCGAGAGGCAGTCACGAATACCGGGAGTTCTTAGACCGACGGCGAGATCCGGATTATCAAGAACGGGTGCGGACCTGGGTGCCCGATGACCGTTTGCAGGCGTGGCTGGCGCAGCGGCACGAACCAGGGGATCCGCCAAACCATCTCCCCCCTCTGCCCGACGAGCTGTATGAATGGACACAGTTCTTGAATGCTCCCAATCCGCAGGAGCGGCTGGTGTTGGAAAGTGGGGAATGGGTTCGGCAAGTACGGGCCCTTTCTCCAGAGCAGCGGCGCCAGGCTTACCAAGCAGTATCCCGCTTGGTAGATGACATTGAAGGCAGGCTCTACCGGCAGCTCCCGCCGTTTTATCTGGAGGCAGAGGTCAAATGCTGGCAGGAGGGATCCCTGTATCTGGCCGTCAGCTTGGTACAAGTCTGGGAGCAGCCAGGGAGATTGTTTCCATTTCTCATTGGAGTTTACGACCACGCCCCAGAGCAAAAGGAACGGTTTGAGCTGGGATGCCAAACCTGCCTCTTTGGGATGAAAGCCAAGCAGCCAGACATTCTCCAGCACCCGCAACCTTTGGAGGTGTGGAAGCGGTACGCCCGTCGCGCCTACCCCGACTACATGGTGGCGGATGAGACCATTTGGTTGGAAATGCAGGAGATCACAGAGGGAAATTTGGCTTTGTCCATGGAGGAGGAAGAAATCCTGCAGAGTACATCCATGCCCCTACTGATCAACGGAAGGGCCGGGAGTGGCAAATCTCTGATGTTGTACTACCGCTTTGCCGACTATTGCAGCCACTACCTCAAAACTTCAAAACAGAGACCTCTTGAGTACCGCCCTCTCTTTTTGACCTATAGCCCAAGCTTGGTGCAGCAAGCCCGCGACAGGGTAAGTTCAATTTTGCGCATCAGCCACCGCTATCGGGAGGAGGGGTGCAGCTTCTCCACGGAGGAAATTCAGCAGTGTCAAGCTTTTTTTAGCACTTTTCAGGATTACCTGCTGAACTGCCTTCCTGCCGAGCGGCAAGAACGCTACCAACCGGATCGGTATGTCAATTTTTATCGATTTCAGAGCTGGTATTGTGGTCGCCGCGATGTAGAGCTGGCTTGGCACACCATTCGCACGCTGATCAAAGGCTATGAGGTCAGTGACTATTTGGATCCCGATAGCTACCGAGAATTGCCTGAGGCCGACCGCAGTGTGGATGAAGAAGCCTTCGAGCGGATTTACGAAGAGATTTGGCCGGGTTACCGGGATCGAACCACCCATGAGGGCTACTGGGATGACCAAGATTTGGCCAGAGATGTGCTGCAAAATGGCACTCTTAATCCTATTCATCCAGTCATTTTTTGCGATGAGGTTCAGGACTTTACCCAACTTGAGCTGAATATCATTTTTTGCTTATCTCCTTGGGGAAAATACAAGTTGGATTGGGCTATTGATCGCCTGCCCTATGCCTTTGCCGGGGATCCCTTGCAAACCATTAACCCGACGGGATTTCGTTGGGCTGCTCTGAAAAAATATCTCTACGAGCATATCCGCGCCTACTTGTTGCCGAGCCATCCCTTTGAGATTGCAGGCCCGCAGGAGCTGAGAAACAACTATCGCAGCAATCCACAAGTTACTCGTTTTAGCAATGTAGTCAACCTGTGGCGGCGAGTTCTCAGCAAGAGTCGAGAAATCTATCCCCAACAGCCCTGGCGTCCCCATGAGCAGGGCATGCCGGTTCAAAGGTTTGTGCTGGATGGTCAGGAAAGAAACTTAATCGAAGATGAGCTTAGAAAAATGCTTAGTGATCTCACAGGAACAGTCTGTATCTTACCCTGTCCTGTGGGAGAGGAGCTGAACTACGTGCGTCAGGATCCCGAACTCCAGAAGATCTTTGCCGAGGAATTGAAGCAGAATCTTAAACCACCGCTCCTGCAAACTGCTACGTCTGTTAAGGGAATGGAGTTCAAAAAAGTTATCCTCTACAAGTTTGGAAACGCCTATCGACAAAACTTTAACCGGCAGCTTAATTATTACGCCCGAGGAGCTGGGGAGGCGATATCCCTGCAACTCCATTATTTTCTCAACCAATTGTATGTCGGCATTACCCGCCCCATCGAGGCCCTGGCCATTGTGGACACCTCTGCCGGTTGGCGGGAGTTCTGGGATCCAAGCTTAGAATCCAACTCTTGGCTCGATCATCCTTCTCTGCAACCGGATCGGTCGGAATGGGAGACCGACCCACCGGTATTGGGTTACCCTGTCAAAGGCATCAATATCCAGTACTGGACCAATACAAGCTTGGAAGATCTGCAGGAGGCAGCTCTTGAGCTTCTCAGGCGCGGCATCGAGGAGGGCAACCTCAAACTTCTGGAGGATGTTCAAACTCTGGCGCGGAAGGCAAAAAAACCACCTCTAGAACAGGAATGTCAGGCCTGGCTCCTCAAGCTCCAGAGGGATTACGTTTCCGCAGGGCAAAAGTTCCTGAGCCTGGAGCAGTCTGCTTTGCCCAACAAAAATCTTAAACGAGAAGCCTGGGAGTGCTTTTGGAGAGGGAAGGCCTGGTTGGAGCTGCAGCGTAACGCCGCCTACTTTGCCGGATGTCCTGGGATCCCAGACTACAGCCCCTTGGTGGACTTGATGGTGGTGGTGCAAAAAAACTCCGCCAAGCCTGCAGAGCGCTTTCGACAACTGGTGCGGGTGCGAGATTGGCTGAGCGTTGAAGTCAGCCCCAAAGATAGGGACTTCGTCCCGCTTACACGAACGGATTCCACCTGGAAAGAGTGTGTACAGCAATTTTTGGCAGAGCTTGAGCAAGTTCTCAACAACTTGGGAACTTTCTGCCCCCAGGAAGAGGCCCGCAGCTGGTTTTTGCAAGAGACCCTTGAGGCTTTGAAGGGACGTCTGGCCTTTCTCGGCCAGCGGCAGCCGTTCGCGAATCAGTACTACAAGATTTGGGGTATCTGTCACTTCTATCGGCAGGAATTTGAGCGGGCGGTAGAGGTTTGGGATCAGGGGGGCCAAACGGAGCATTCCCCCTACTACCGGGCCAAGATCCACCTGGAACCCCTTCCCGGCAAGGTGAGGTGGCTATCCAAAGACCGCCAAGACTCGGTGGTGCTGGACCGATGGCAAGAGGCAGGACGTCCCCTCACAGGCGAGTGGGCAGAGTACATCGGCGACGTCGTCACCAGTCTGGAGCGCTTGAAAGACTGGCCGCTGATGCTGCGAGTTCTGATCCAGTGCCGAGAGTGGGAGAAGCTCTGGAAAACGGTGCAGGCCCATCCTCAGGCGTGGCAGCGGGGACATGACTACGAGCTGGTGGCCTGCATGGCCCGGGATATCCGGACCAACTGGGAAGACTTAAGGCGCAAATCCCCTGGGCTGCGAGATTTTCTGCAGGAAGTGGTTACCAGCACACAGATGGAGCGGGCCTGGTGGCTACAGCCCCTGGAGGTAGGCTTGGCTTGTGAGCGATTGGGCCACTACCGAGACACGCTCAGGTTTTACGAGCGCTTCACCGAAAGCAGAACCGGCAGGCTGACCAGGCAGCAACGCTCTCAAATTCGGCAGCGCTGGCTGGTGACCCACCAAAGGTATCAAGAGGTTCTCCAAGCGGAGGGGCGCCCAACAGATCGTTTGGCGGAGGAGTTTCGACAGGCTCAAGAGCGTTGGAGGGAGCAGCTGCCCCAGGCAGAACCTGAGCTGGACGAACGGGATCCCTGGGCGCTTGACTTTGTGGAGCACCCCAGCCCTGTCCAAAGTTGGCTGCTGCAGCGGGCCCAAACCGACACCCAGAGCCGACTCAGAGCGGAAATCGCCCAGGCGCTGGAGCATCTGGACGAACGACACTTGCAGCAGGTGCACAGCTTGATCCAGCGCTTTTCGCGCGCCGACCCATCCACCTAGGCTGGCTCCGAACGCAGGCCGGGAGGCCTATTGCAGGATTTGGCGCAGGCGCTCCAAGGCCCGTCGGTTCTCTTCAGGGGTGCCCACCGTCAGACGCAGCCCCCCACCCGTGTAGCGCACACCAGTCCCCAGCTCCTGCCAGGCCCGCTGCAGCTCTTGGGGATCCCAGCCGGCCACCCGGAAGTAGAGGAAGTTGGCTTGGCTGGGCCACACCCGCACCCCTGGCAGCTCCTGCAGAGCTTGATAAAGGGCTTCCCGCTCCTGACAAATTAGCGTCACGTCGGCCAAAAGCTCCTCGGCATGCTCCAAAGCCATCTGAACCGCCCACTGAGAAAGGGCCGTGAGGTTGTAGGGCAGGCGGATCCCATCCAACACTTGCATAAGCTGTGGATGACCCACAGCATAGCCCACCCGGTGGGCCGCCAGGCGAAAGGCTTTGGAGAAGGTGCGCAAGATTACCCAGTTGGGATGCTCCGCCAATTTGGGCAGGGCTGTGTGCCGGCTGAACTCAAAATAGGCCTCATCCAAAATCACCAGAATCTCTTCGGGCAGCCCTTCCACCCACTCCCACTCTGCAGCCGTCAGGCCGTTCCCCGTCGGCGAGTTGGGATCCACCAGGCACACCACCCGAATGGGATGCTCCCTCAAGGCCTGTTGACAGCGCTCCAGATCCAGAGCAAACGTCTCGGGATCGCGGGGAACTCGCACCACTGGGATCCCCAGGCTCTGGGCCAGGATGGCGTACATGGAGAAGGTGGGCTCTGCCACCAAAATGCCGCCCCGCCCCCCCAGACAGGTGGCAATCAGCAGGGAGCGGATCAGCTCATCCGACCCATTGCCCAGGCTGATCTGCTCTGGCTCCGCTCCGGCATAGGCGGCGATGGCCTGCTTCAGGCCCCGGTGGTGGGCATCGGGATAGCGGTTGCTGGGGATCCCCTTTTCCCAAAGGAGGGAGAGCTTCTGCTTGAAGCCCACCGGCCAATCGAGGGGGAACTCATTGGCATCCAGCTTGTCGGCAGCCGGGGCTGGCACGGCGTCGTAGGGCTTGAGGTAGAGCAAGTCGGGGCGCAGATACTGCAGAGCACACATCTTCCTGACGGGGAGAAGTAGCTATTATATCAGGGCCAACCCGACCACTTATTCTTTTGTCAGGGATCCCTGCTGACGTAGCGCCTCAAAAAGGGCAATCGCTACGGCATTGCTGAGGTTCAGGCTGCGCACCGGCCCCCGCAGTGGGATGCGCACGCTGGGATAGGTTTCCAAGAACAGAGGATCCAACCCCCGGCTTTCGCTACCGAACACCAACCAGTCTCCCGGCTGATAGGTTACTTCCGTATAGAGGGCTTTGCCGCGCACGCTAAAACACCAGAACCGGGCCTCAGGGTGGGCCTGCACCAGAGCAGACCAAGAGGGGTAGCGATACAGTTGGACGTGCTGCCAATAGTCCAGCCCCGCCCGCTTGAGGTAGCGATCCGAAAGGCGAAACCCCAGAGGTTCCACCAGATGGAGAGGCGTATCGGTGGCTGCACAGGTGCGGGCGATATTCCCCGTGTTGGCCGGGATCTCTGGGGCAACCAAAACAACGTGGAAGGGCATAATCCTATCCTACTTGCCCCCAAATCCGCGGTTGCCGCCCCCTTTTTTACCCCCACCTTTGCCCGGCTTGCGGCTGGGCTGTTGCCGAGAGGGAGAGGCCGTTGAACGTCCGCGCCAACTGGGATCCCCGCCGGGAAGAGAGGTACGCCCACCCCCCCAACCCATACCGGGAAAACCGCCACCCATGCCCATGTTGCGCATCATGTCGCGCATGCGTTGAAAATCACTGACCAGTCGGCTGACATCTTCCAGCTTGTGGCCAGATCCACGGGCCACCCGTCGTTTGCGGCTGACGCTGCGGGCCAACAGATCCGGGTTGCGGCGCTCTTCGGGGGTCATGGAGTTGATCATGGCTTCGGCGCGGGCCAGTTGGTCTTGTCCCTTTTGCAGTTGTTCCTCGCTGATTTTGCCCATCCCCGGCATCAGTCTCAGCAGCCCTGCCAAGGATCCCATGCGTTTAATTAGGCGCATCTGCTTGAGGAAATCGGTGAAATCAAACTGGGCAGTCATCATCTTCTCCGCCATGCTGGCGGCATCTCCCAGGTCGATTTCCTCTTGAGCTTTTTCCACCAAGCTGAGGATATCCCCCATACCCAGAATGCGGGAGGCCATGCGATCCGGGTAGAAGGGATCCAGCGCTTCCACCTTTTCGCCGACGCCGATGAACTTGATGGGCTGACCGGACACTTGGCGAATGGAAAGGGCGGCCCCACCGCGGGTGTCCCCATCCAGCTTGGTGAGAATGGCCCCAGTGATGCCCAAGCGCTCGTGGAAGGCTCGGGTAAGGCTGGCTGCCTCTTGGCCGATCATGGCATCCACCACCAGCAGGATCTCGTGGGGCTGCACCGCCGCCTTGATCCGCTCCAGCTCCGCCATCATCTCCAGGTCGATCTGCAGGCGACCGGCAGTGTCCAAAATCACGTAGTCGTAGCCCTGCTGCCGGGCCGTCTCCACCCCCTGCCGGGCAATCTCGACGGGATCCACTTTGCCCAGGTCGAAAACGGGGATCTGAATTTGCTGGCCCAGCGTCTTGAGCTGGTCGATGGCCGCCGGACGGTAGATGTCTCCGGCCACCATGAGAGACTTCTTGCCCTGCTTGCGCAAATACAGAGCCAACTTGGCGCAGGTGGTGGTTTTCCCGGATCCCTGCAAACCGGCCATGAGGACAATGGTGGGAGGCTGCTCCGCTTGGGCAATGGGCACGTTGGCTTCCCCCATCACTTTCACCAGCTCGTCGTGGACGATCTTGATGAACTGCTGATCCGGCGTCACCCCCAGGATGACCTCGGATCCCAGGGCAGCTTCCCGCACATCCTCGATGAACTGCTTCACCACCTGCAAGTTGACATCCGCATCCAGCAGGGCTCGCCGCACCTCCCGCAGAGCTTCTTGAATGTTGGTTTCGGTGATCTTGTCCTGGCCGCGCAGCTTTCTCCAGGCCAATTCCAACTTCTCGGAGAGGGCATCAAACATGGGTACTGTGGATCCTGTCAGGCGCTTTGGGGGCATTTCCTACCATAGTCGAATCGGGGCGACTCCATCTTGGGGATCCCCACCCAGGAGACCATCCCGGCCCAGAAAAACTGGCGACTTCACAAAAGTTTAAGCAACAATAGAGGGCGTTGCATGCAGATCTTCCATGGTCAGCGTCGCTTCCCTTCCCTACAGCATCACCGACTGGCAATTGGGCTATCGCTCCCTATCCCAGGAGTACGACTATTGGATTACGGAGATCGAAGGACGGATCCCGGCAGGGTTGCGGGGAACCCTGTTTCGCAACGGCCCGGGCAAGCTGGAGGCGGGATCCCAGCGCTACGGGCACCCGTTCGATGGCGACGGCATGGTCTGCGCCATCACCTTTGTGGGGGGGAAAGTTCATTTTCGCAACCGGTTTGTGCGCACCCGCGAGTTTGAAGCAGAGGAAAAAGCCGGTCGGGTGCTTTACCGAGGGGTGTTTGGCACCCAAAAGCCGGGCGGCTGGTGGAGCAACTTTCTCGACTTGCGGTTTAAAAATCCCGCCAACACCAACGTCATCTACCAGGGAGATAAGCTGCTGGCCCTGTGGGAGGCCAGTGCCCCTTACCGGCTGAACCCGGCCACCTTGGCCACCGAGGGGATCGAAACGTTTGCAGGAGGGATCTCGGCCAGCCAGCCTTTCACTGCCCATCCCCGGCGGGATCCCCACACGGGAGATCTCATCGCCTTTGGGGTGCGGGCTGCCCAGAACTCCACGTTGCTGTTTTATCGTCTGGACTCGCGCGGGCGCTTGGTGGAAAAGCGGGATTACCGCCTGCCCGGTTTTGCCTTCCTGCACGATTTTGTCTGGACACCCCGCTACCGTATCTTTTTCCAAAATCCCTTGGCTTTCAACCCCCTGCCGTTTGTGTTGGGCTGGCAACCGGCGGGCACCTGTTTGACCTTGAAACCGGGGGAGCCGACCCGCATCTGGCTCTTTCCCCAGGGCGATAAGCCGCTGCAACTGGAAGCGGAGCCGGGGTTTGTTTTCCATTTTGTCAACGGCTACGAAGTCGGGGATCAGGTGGTGGTGGATGCCGTCCTCTATGAGAGCTACCCTGCCCTGGAGCCGGATGCCGATTACCTGCAGATTGACTTTGCCCAAATTCCAGCGGGCAAGCTGTGGCGGTTTTATCTGCATCCCAAGGCGGGCAGCGTGAAGCGGGAACTGCTGCTGGATCGCTCGGTGGAGTTTCCGGCCATCCACCCGGCTCAAATGGGGGGATCCCACCGCTACATCTACATCGGGGCCACCCATGCTCCTGGCCCCAATGCTCCTCTGCAAGCCATCCTCAAGCTGGATACCGCCACAGGCCGCACACAGCAGTACAGCTTTGCCCCCCGCGGCTTTGTGGGAGAACCGGTGTTCATCCCCGATCCAGAAGGTCAGGGCGAAGAGGCAGGGTGGATCGTGACGGTGGTTTTTGATGCGGCCAGCCAGCGCTCTCAAGTGGTGATCCTAGAAGCAGCCGACCTGACAGCCGGCCCGGTTGCGCGGATCCCATTGCGGCACCACATTCCCTATGGCCTACACGGCAGCTTCACTCCGCAGGTGTGGGCAACGCCCGCCTAAACGGTGAACCCCAGGAATGGCTAATGGATCCCATCGGCTCGGGAAAGATCATGCGCCCCAGCCTTTGCGGGAGCCCTGGGGATCGGCCAGTTGGATCCCGGCTGTGCAGAAACACCTCCAGTCAGCGTTGCCGGAAAAAACTACAGGTACTCTATTCGTTTCAGCTTAGGGTGAGACGCCTGGGCTACTGAGAAAAGCCTTCTGGCTCTGCACCTTCAATGTTTTGGGTGTGAGTATAATGTCCTAGTTCGAATCGAAATGACCATAAAGATGAAATGGTTCTGTCTGGGGGATAAACATTCTGCGGCCTGAGAACCATTCCCTTGGAACAGTTGCTAGTATTGGCTACACGTCGGCTACAGTGTTGACAACTGCTGGCTCCCCAGTTCCCGACGAGGGCACCTGCTGGGAGTTTGTCAATGGAAGCAGGATGGAAAGACGCTGTTGGGCGTTGTTAGGCTAGTGAATGGTGTGTTGAGCAGGTCTTGGGTCAAGAGCAAAGTTATGGCCTGTTTTTGCAACGGTAAATGTCTGCCGCCGAGCATTCTGAATTGACAGCAACGGAACCGTCACAATGTCCTCCGATCTGAGACCTCCCTTTCGACCTGTACGGCCCCCCAGACCCAGCTCAACCGGCGAGGCCAAGGGATCCCTGTCGTCGGCAAAAGCTCAGGATCCTGGTGCTGCTCGCGACAGCGGGACGGAGTCCTTGCAGCCTGTTGTCAGCACCACTGCTAGCTTGGAAGAAAAGAAAGAGCGAGTCTGTCTGGAACCCATCCCGCCGCCTGGGGAGAAGATGCAATACCGAGCCATCGGCCTCATCGAAGGGCAATACATCCCCTCCCCAGAGCACTTTACCCGCGGGATTTTGCGCACCTCGGATGGCTTGGATCTCAATGCCGTATTGCTGGGCCGGGTGATGAGCCTGGTACGGAAGCACCTGAAGCCGGAACGCAACTACCTGTGGGTGGTTTATCCTCGCACCCGCGACAAAACCGAAGATCTGCACGTGCAGTTGCTGGGGGTGTGGGCCCCAGAAGAGATGGGGCAGGCTCTTCCCGAGGGATCCCGTCCAACAGTGGTGCCGGATTGGTTTTCCATCCGGGGCGAGGTCGTTTTTCAATCGCAGGAGAAAGGGTTCATCATTGTCAAGATCCGTCAATCGGGCAAAAAAGCTTCCGCCAACTCTCCCTCTCAGCGAGTCCAGAAGGATGGAGCCGCAGCCCCCAAGCCCCAAGCCTTCAAATTGCGCCTGATCGGATCCCTGCCGGGCAAAGGGGTAGGCAATTTCTGGGATCTGCAGGTGCGCCGCCGCGGATCCCTGCTCTATGTGGAGGCGGGCACTCCCATCGGCCCTGTGCTCAAAACGCCGCCGCGCCCACGCCTGAAGCGTTCCCCCCCCCAACCCAAAGCCAGGAAGAGTTCCACCCCCTCGACACGTGGGGAAGCGTCTATTCAAGAGCCGTTTTATCCTCTGCGAGATCCCACAAAAGTACCCAAGCCGGTTAAGAGAAAACGCCCATAAACTGGGCTAGTAGATCCTGCTTTAATGGAGCTTTTCATGTTGACCTTCTTGTTGTGAACCATTCTTTTACCCTGGTTAGGCCGTGGCAGAACCAACTCCTCCCAACAAACCTCCCAACAAAGATGAATTCATTTCGCCTCGCTATCCCTACTGGGGCGAAGTGAAGCCGCAGAACCTAGTTTTTGATGCCAACCTGCAGGAATTTAGCAATAAAGTGTCCTTGATTTGTAGCTTGGAAACCGGGGGCAAAATTACCCCGGAAGAAGCCTACCGGCAAATCAAAGAGCTGTGGAAACAACTCAAGCAGACCAAAAAAGCCATCTTGGACGATCCCCAGTGGAAGGAGTCTCCCCCCGACTTGCCGGAAGAGTAGCCGGCTGGATCCTGGCTAACCGCAAACGGTGTACACTGGGCGCGGATGCCGGGCTTGGTCAGGGAAGATGAGGACTTTTCCTTCTCCGGAGGCGCTGCGTCGGCTGCCAGCGGGGGCTGCCGATGGGGCCATCATTCTGGGCACGTTGGTTCTCCTGGCCTTGGTGGCGCAGGTGGGGGTAGGGGCTTTTGAGCGGTTTCAGCCCCCGGCGGTGGTGCCCCGGATCGACTTGGATCCGCGCAACCTGCCCTACTACGCGGCCCGCTCCACCTTGCGCATGTTCATTGCCTTGGCCTTTTCCACCCTTTTTACCTTGATCTATGGCTACATTGCTGCCAAAAGCCGCTGGGCCGAGCGAATTTTGATCCCCCTGTTGGATATCTTGCAATCGGTGCCGGTGTTGGGGTTTCTCTCCATTACCGTCACCGGCTTTATTGCCCTTTTTCCCGGCAGCTTGCTGGGGCTGGAGGCGGCTTCTATCTTTGCCATCTTCACCAGCCAAGTCTGGAACATGACCTTTTCCTTCTACCAATCCCTGCGCACGCTGCCTCAAGAGTTGGTGGAAGCGGCTACCTTGTATCGCCTGTCGGGGTGGCAGCGCTTTACCCAGTTGGAAGTGCCGGCAGCGATGGTGGGCCTCATCTGGAACGCCATGATGAGCTTTGGCGGAGGGTGGTTCTTTGTGGCAGCCAGCGAAGCCATCAGCGTGCTCAACCAGGAATACACGCTGCCGGGCCTGGGATCCTATGTGGAAGCGGCCGTCCAGGCGGAGGATCTGCCCAAGCTGGGCTGGGCGCTCCTGACCATGGCCGGGGTGATCCTGCTGGTGGATCAGCTCTTCTGGCGACCTTTGGTGGCTTGGTCGGATAAGTTTCGCCTGGAACAGAGCAGCGGGGCTGCTGCCCCCGAATCCTGGCTGTACGATCTGCTGACCACGGCGCGGATCCCGCGGCTGATCGGCAGTTGGCTTTCCCCCTTGGCAGAGTTGGTGGATCGGCTGTTGTCCTATCTGACTCGCCCGCACTGGGTGCATCCCCTTAGTCCTGAGGTCGAGCGACGCCGCGAGCGGCTGCTAACCCAGCTTTCCTGGGCAGCTATTGGCGGCATTGGGATTTGGATTGTTTATTTTGTGGCTACCACTGTGGGCTTTGGAGAGGTGATGCTGACCTTCGGGCTAGGGATCCTCACCCTGCTGCGGGTTAGCGTGTTGCTGGTGTTCGCCACGGTGATCTGGACTCCCATTGGGGTGGCCATTGGCTTTAATCCAAAACTGGCGAAACTGCTGCAGCCGGTGGTGCAATTCCTGGCAGCTTTCCCGGCCAATTTCCTTTTTCCCTTTGCCACGTTGTTTTTTATCCGCGCCCAGATCAGCATTGAGTGGGGCAGCATTTTGCTCATGTCGTTGGGGGCACAGTGGTACATCCTTTTCAACTCCATTGCCGGCGCCCAGAGCATCCCCACGGACTTGCGAGAAATGGCTGTGGATGTGGGCCTGCGGGGATGGCAGCGCTGGCGGAAGCTGATCATTCCAGGGATCTTTTCCGCCTGGGTCACCGGGGGAGTCACGGCCAGCGGCGGCGCTTGGAACGCCAGCATTGTCTCGGAGATTGTGGCCTGGGGATCCACCACCCTGACGGCTACGGGGTTGGGCACCTACATTGCTGAGGCAACGGCGGTGGGAGACTGGCCCCGCATTACCTTGGGCATTGGCATGATGAGCTTGTTTGTGGTGGGCATTAACCGTCTGTTCTGGCGACGGCTGTATCAGTTGGCGGAAGAAAAGTATCACCTTTAGTCTTTTCAATTTCTGAGGCAATATGAGCTCTGCAGCTTCCCCCGTTTTGATCGAGGTCGAGAAAGTCTACAAGCGCTTTCCTTTGCCAGAGGGCAAGGGGGAGTTTACCGTTTTAAGCCAGATTGACCTGCAGGTGCGGGCTGGGGAAGTCTTGGCTCTGCTGGGCCGTAGCGGCAGCGGCAAAAGCACCCTTCTGCGCATCATGGCGGGCCTGATCCCCCCCAGTCAAGGGCGGGTGCTGAGCAACGGCCAGCCTCTACGTGGGCCTAACCCAGATGTGGCGATGGTGTTTCAGAGCTTTGCTCTCCTACCCTGGCTGACCGTGCAAGAAAATGTGGAGCTGGGGCTGCAAGCCCGAGGGATCCCCCGCGAGATCCGCCGGCAAAGGGCCCTGAAGGCCATTGACCTGGTGGGCTTGGATGGGTTTGAGAGCGCTTACCCCAAAGAGCTTTCGGGGGGCATGAAACAGCGGGTGGGCTTTGCCCGCGCCTTTGTCTTGGAGCCCAAGGTGCTGTTTATGGATGAGCCCTTCAGCGCCTTGGATGTGCTGACTGCCGAAAACCTGCGGGGGGAAATTGATGAGCTGTGGAACGCCCAAGCCTTCCCTTCCCAAAGCATCCTCATCGTTACCCACAACATCGAAGAGGCGGTGTTTTTGGCAGATCGGGTGGTGATTCTGGGATCCAACCCGGGGCGGATCCGGGGGGAGGTGAGAATAGATCTGCCGCGGCCTCACGAGCGCACGGATCCCCGCTTTAAGTCCTTGGTGGACTACATCTACGAGATCATGACCAACCCCGAAATTGCTGTTACCGGAGAGGTGGCTCTGCCTGCGCTGGCTGGTGATAAGGCCACTTCCCCCTATGCCCTGCCTCTGCCCCATGCGCGGGTAGGCGGGATCAGCGGTCTGCTGGAGTTGATCGTGGAGTGGCCGCAAGGGCGGGCGGAGATTGCCGATTTGGCCGAGCGGCTGCAACTGGCCGTGGACGACCTGCTGCCTATTTTGGATGCGGCGGTACTGTTGGGGTTTGCCGAGGTGACCGGCAGAGTGGTGCAACTGACCGAAATTGGCCAGGACTTTGCCAACACCACCATCCTGCGCAGCAAGGATCTCTTCCGACAACAGCTATTGGCACGGGTGCCCGTGTTCCGCAGCATCTTGCAGACCCTGGAAGAAAAAGGCAGCCGCTCCATGCGAGCGGACTTCTTCTTGGATCTTTGGGACGAACACTTCCCCCACGCTGAAGCCGAACGGCAGTTTGCCACCGCCATTGACTGGGGACGCTATGCAGAGCTGTTTGAGTACGACGCCTCGGAAGAACGTCTCTATCTGCCCGAGCCAAGCGAGAGCTCCACTGCTCAAAAGCCTGTCGGTCTCAACTCTCGTTCCGACTGAAGCGCATCTGGCTCTGCCTTTTTCAAAGCTGCATCGTAGAGCGGAGGTATGGCGCCAATTCCAGAAAGTCCCAAAATCTACCACATTACCCATGTAGACAACTTGCAAGGGATTTTGACATACCCCCCCGCTTTTAGGCAGGGGATTCTTGTTACTGGTTCTGCGACAGCACTTGAAATCATGGCCTGGGAACTTCAAGGCCTATGCCGCAGCCTGCCGGCGGGGGGAAGTCCAACCGGGCAAAATGTTCGTTTTCGAGACCGGAAACCTGACCAATCCGCGCTACATCATCAATTTCCCCACAAAACGCCACTGGCGGGGGAAGTCGCGGATCGAGGATATAGAAGCTGGGCTGAAGTCCCTTGCCGAGGAGATCAGGCATCTTGGTCTGCGCTCAGTCGCTTTGCCACCCCTAGGCTGCGGCCTCGGGGGTCTTCATTGGCCCGATGTGCGCTCCCGCATCGAGCAGGCGCTAGCAGAACTTCCCGACGTCCACATCCTTGTCTTTGAGCCCACCGGGCCTCAGCCTTTGCCGAAGAGCATGCGCCGTGGGCAGGTTCCTACCCTAACTCCGGGAAGGGCGGTGCTGGTGGGCCTTATGGAGCGCTATGTAAACGGTCTACTTGTTCCGTTTGTCTCTTTGCTTGAGCTGCACAAGCTGATGTACTTCCTGCAGGAAGCCGGGGAGCCGCTTCGCCTGCGATTTACAAAGGGCGTTCATGGACCCTACGCCGAGAACTTGCGGCATGTTCTCAAAGAAATCGAGGGATATTACATCTCTGGGTACGGCTCGGGCGGTGATCGACCAGACAAGAAGCTGGAACTGGTGCCCGGTGCTGTCGAGGAAGCCCATAGATATCTCGCTGGACAGCCAGAGACGAGAGAACGCTTTGAGCGTGTTAGCGACCTCGTGGAGGGCTTTGAGTCGCCCTATGGTCTAGAATTGCTGGCTACTGTCCACTGGATCGTGACTCGTGGGCACCCTTCTACGACGGCAGAGTTGGTGGAAAGCTTCTACGCCTGGGGAGATAGAAAACAACAATTCAGCTAGAAATCGCAGGAGCCCCGCACTGTACCCGTAGGGTCAGTGTCGGGAGGAATGCGGAAGTTATGATAGA
>NZ_JANSIA010000076.1:0-2097 GCF_047461835.1 Synechococcus sp. R60.1
CCCGAATGTCATCCAAAAGAGATCCAATGCCTCCTGATCTGGAGGGCTGTCGAGCTCGCTAAAGCAATCTTGAGCTTGTTCAGAAAGATTATCTGGCACTTGATCAACCTCCTGGTGCATTTTTCCAGTTAAGTTATTCCTCACCTCCGCGAAGGTCATCCAGAGGGGATCCGCTGCCGCCCTCTGAGACTGCATCCTCTGGCTCAAACTCTACAATGATCCGCAATCTGACTCTGCCTTTTTCCCAATCTTTCTTGCCCGGCACCAAGAGCTGACAAGCAAGTCCCTGCCCAAACCACTTCGCTTCTTGCAACAATTTTTCTTCTGGCTTGGGAGCAAGAAGGCTACTGGCAATGTTGAGCAAGTCTTCCGGCGGCAGGATCCCTGAGGATCTCAAGGCCGCAATGAACAAGCGATGCAGCTCTTCTTTCTTGGTCAAGTCCTCTTGGGCTGCTTTGACCAAGTTGGCAACCTTGAAAGTTTTCTCCCTTACAGAGAGGATCCCTTCTGAGTGCTGCTGCAGAGGTATCGATCTGGATCCCATGACTTTATCTGGATCAAGTGAAAGGCCAAAAACAAAGACAAGCCGCTCTATCTCAGATCATCGAGGATGCTATCCAACTCTGGAAAACTCTCGTCTATGGGTGTAGAACGACCAAGAGCGACTGCTTCGCTTGCATTGCTGTCACCTACTTGCTGTTCAGGAAGACTTGCCAAAATTTGAACTGACTCACCAACAGAGGAAGGCTCAGGACGAGTAATCAAGGGCAGCATCTCGCGATTGAGGCCCAAAGCCTGCAGGCAGAGGTTGATCCCAGAAACAGCTTGGTTGTACTTGTCTATGCTTGCCTCCAGTTCTTTCAGCCGCTGTTGGTTAAGCGCAATTTTCTCTTCAGCCTCTTTTCTGAGAGTTGCTTCCATGAACTGCTTTGCTTCTGGGTACTTTTGCAAAATCTCATCGGCTACTTGCTTGGCAACCGGCAATAGCTGAGTTTTTAGAGTATTGTTGGTCTCTTGTCGGAAGCTAGAACGCACTGTCTGGCTAATTTTCGGCTCAAAGTCAAGCTTGAGTAATTGTCGGATTCCAGGCTCTGCGTCGCGAATAGCAGAGATGTCATAAGATTGGCTGGTTTGCTTTAGGACTTCTCGAAACTGGTAGATCGAGAATGTTCCTTCGTCGTAGAAGCGGGGACTTTCTCTGAGGTAGCGGTCGCACTCTTTTCGGGCACCATTGACAAGAGAACTCAAAGTTACCTCCTTAACCAAAAGAAGCTTTTTCTCCAAGTCCCCATCGGATCCCAGTAGGCGAAACAACTGCCTGTAGTAGCTCGAGCTGCGAACTTCATCAACAAGGCGACGAAAGAAGTTCTCTACAAGCGTGCTGGCTGATTCTACCAGGATGTCCTCTAGATGGTTGGACAAATAATAAAAGGCTTCGACCAATACAGCTAAGAATGGAGCTGTGGAGTTGCGGGGACGAATGCGAACGGCTTGACTGTAAACATTGTCCAACGAAAAAGTATCCAAAAGCTCATCTAGCCTCCGTACCATCCTAGCCTGCAATTTACGGAAATCGTTCTCAAATTCTTTGTTTTCTCCGTTAATAACTTTATTGACTACTGTCTGGATATGCTCGTCAAACTCTCGGCCAATACTGGCTAGCTGCTGATTGATCAGCGTCAGCTCATAGGAAATCATGCTGTCAATCTCTTTGGGCTGGCTATCAATGTCTCGGTAGAGATCTAGATAGGACTTCCTCATCTCGATGCAGAGAGGTTGCAAATCATCGGCCAGCGCAGAAAATAGCTGTGGTCGCTTTTCTTCCGTTAAATAACGAGTGATCCCAGCCCGAAAGTCTTCAATACCGCTATCTTTAATCATATACTCAATCAAAGGTTTTCCCCACTCCCTCAGAATCCGAACGTAGTTATTTATGGGTGTGTCGTACCCATGTACAGAAGGGCGGAACGGGGATCCAACCAACCTACCTGACGTGCAGTACTTGTTAAACTCGCTGACAAACTGGGGCGTTTCTTCCTCACCACCCAATTCTTTGATGCTTTCTGAAAAAATCGTATCCAGTCCAAATCGATCCTC
>NZ_JANSIA010000076.1:2197-15459 GCF_047461835.1 Synechococcus sp. R60.1
AACTGGGGCGTTTCTTCCTCACCACCCAATTCTTTGATGCTTTCTGAAAAAATCGTATCCAGTCCAAATCGATCCTCAGGGGTAGTTGTCTTGATCTGGGAACCATAGAAGCCAAGAAGGCCGCTCGTCTTGAATATGCGGAGCTGACGAAATTGCTGGTCGATAATGTTTTCCAGTCTCTGCTTTAGTTGTGCGTTGTACCAAGTCTCGTCAATCCGGTTAAATACATAGAAGACCCGATCCCTGATGCTATCATTACTTTGAATATGCTCAATAAGCTCTGTCTCTTCCTTGGTCAGCTCACCCGTTGCAGCACACTTGAGAACGCAAACAACTGCGGACGTATCCGGATCGGCAATTTTTCGATAAGTACGCTCTGCATCCACTTTGACTGGAGCATCGATCCCAGGAGTATCGACAATAACGTTTCCATCTTCCAGCAAGGGGTGGTGGCAATAGTATTCCACCTTTCGCAAAACTGCGCTATTGGCGCCGCGCCGGGCAAAACCCGCAGCTTCTCTTAGGTTGCCGAAGTTGAGCTGCTCCATTGAGAAAACTTTGTTCTCGGTAGGGTGAATTTTGTCCCGGTTCTGCTGGAAACCTGTAATCAACAAGCGAAGTGCATCCGCCTGCTTCGCCCGCTCTGACTTGCTTTTGCCTCCCTCCTGCTGAATAATAGCCTCAGCACGCTCCTTCAGGGGATTCAGTGCAGTGTCTTCCAGCCTGCCGAGTGACGGAGCCAAGTTTAGGAAAGCGCAGAAGGCGGTCATCTGTTCTTGCACTTCCTGCTCGCTAAGAAAAGTGAGCACTACCCTCTCCGCATTTGGCTCTGCGTAGGCGATGTAGCACTCTGTCCCTGTGGCGTGCCCTTCGGCGCTGTAGAGAAGCTCTCTTTCTAAGAGGGCATTGATTAGCATAGACTTGCCAGCACTGAAAGCACCGGCAAAGACAATCTCGAAGGTTGGAGAAATAGCTTTGCTGAGGGAAGCTTGAATCCGAGTGGTATCTTGCTTGCCTGAAAAAGTGGAATCCTGATGCCAGAGTTGCAGGATAGCTTCAACCTGCTCTTTCAAGTTCTCACACTGAGGCAGGAGCTTTACAGACATAAGAGAGCAATCTCCACAGAGGCTGCCGGGATTATAACTTGCCTATGCTTGAGGTGAGGATTCCTACAACAATTTTCTTCAGTCCCGGAGCTGTGTGGCTATATGTGCATACACGTGAAGAGAGAAGAGCAGAACTCCCCAGACCGACATAGCAAAAAGGCTTAGGTCGTTGACCCAAGCCCGCCTCAGCATACTCATACCAGATGCCAGGAACCAGACTTGAACTGGTGACACGAGGATTTTCAGTCCTCTGCTCTACCAACTGAGCTATCCCGGCTCTGGACCTACTATCTTACGATGTCGAGGGGGGTTTTGACAACTGGTGGCGCCCCCAATTTAGCCAATCAATTTCTCCAAAGCCTCCATCTGGGGGATGCAGAGAACATCTCGGTTGCGATCCCGGCGGATCAGCTCCTCTTGCTCCAGCTTGGACAGGACGCGAGTGACCGTTTCCCGAGCCAGGCCACTGAGGCTGCTCAGCTCCCGATGGGGCAAGTTGGGGATCTCTACGCCACTTCGGCTAACCCGGCCACGGGATTCGGCCAAAAACAGCAGGATATCGGCAACACGGGCCGTACTACTGGCCTCGCGTAACTGCAGACGACGGTTGATCTGCCGCAAGCGGCGCGACATGAGCTGAGCAAGGCGGATGCCGGCCTGAGGATCAGAAGCCAAAAAAGCCAGGAAGTGTTGGGCCGACAGACAACTGACTTTGGTGGCTGTTAGGGCTACAACGTCGGTAGAACGAGGCGCTTCGTCCAAAGCAGCCATTTCCCCGAAGATTTCTCCTGGACCAAGAATGGTGAGGGTGATCTCCCGGCCTTCGAGATCATGGGTGCGAATCTTGACCCACCCTTCCAGGATGAAATAAACGGCGTTACCCCAGTCATTTTGTAACAAGATGGCCTGATTGACTGGGTGGGAGCGCAACGACATTTGCCCGGCCAGAGGCTCTAGCCTCTCAGGAGGAAAGCCCTCAAACAGGAGCATCAGGCGTAGGTCATCTGGAGTTACATCGCTCACCGTGGGATCCTCCTGCACGTGGTCAGTTCTGGTCGAGTGGGATGGGAAAAGGGTGGGCCTGCACAGACACGTCAACATGCCCCTCAGCCTACCGTCTCTCTCAGGTCTATGGCCCGCCGAGGCGAACTGCGTACCAATAGGACAGAGCTTTAGACCCAATTTTGACCTCTACTTTGGAAAGGGATCCCTGCCCAAAAAAGCTGCTGCCATTCTCTAACCCAGAAACGGCAAAATCCATCTTGCTGATGTTAATTCTCTCGACTTTGTGCAGTTTGAGTCGAGATCTAGACCTGCTGAAGTTGAGATGGCCAATCTTGGCTGGTATCCAAAACCTTTAAAAAAGGCCGTTCCGAATCGGAAAAATCCTGCCAGTGGGCCTGCTGTTGGGAGAGCATCTCGGCGGTGGCATCAGCAATGTCGGCAGAGTGCTGCTGATCTCCATCGCTGGAACCAGCTGGGGCCAAGAGGGGTTGAGGAGCTGGGCTGCGGCGTTGCAGGCGCTCCCGCAAAACAGGTTCAGGGGCGTAGCAGTGGAGGATGCGCAGTGGGATCCCTTGGCGTTGGGCCTGATCAATGGCCATCCCCCGCAGGGCTTGCCGGTCAAACTTGGCGTCCAGAATCACGGTGTAGCCTTCCTGGGCCAGCTCTACTCCCAACTGCACCAAGCGGCGGTAGGTTTTATCGGTCATCTCCGGGGTATAAACCTCCGGCCCCCCCCGTTGCCGCAGAGGGATCCCGGCCAAATGCTTGCGCACCGCATCGGAGCGAATGTGAATGGCCCCCCGCTGACGGGCCAAGTGGCGGGCTACCGTGCTTTTGCCGGATCCCGACAATCCCGACATCAGGAACAACTGCCCCCGCTTGGGGAGGGTGTATTCCCAGGCAAGACGGTAATAGCGGGCGGCGGTGCTAAAGGCTGTGGCCTTGGCTTCCTCTGCTGCAGTGGGATCCTCCAGCAAAAAAGAGGTGACCTTGGCCCGCACGTAGGCCTGCCGATTGAGGTAAATAGGCAAGATCTTCAACCCTTCCCAATCTCCGGTTTCTTCCAGGTAGGTGTTCAAATAGGCGTTTCCCAGATCGGGGCGATGGCGGGCATCCAAATCCATCACCCCATAGGATATGTCGTACATGACATCCACAAAGCGGAAGGCTTCATTAAACTCGATGCAATCAAAAAGCAGGATCTTCCCTTCCCAAAAACAGATGTTGCCTAGGTGCAGGTCTCCGTGGCATTCACGAATGCGGTTTTGTTCTATTCTTTGTTGAAACAGCTCCTGCCGCTCAGCAAAAAAGCGATCGGTGTAGGCTTGGGTTTCTCGATATTGCTGAGCTGTTTGCGGGCCGCCGACGTAGCGCTGGGTTTGGGCGTAATTCTCGTCGAAGGCTTCTCGCACCCGTTCTGGCCGGCCAAAGCTGCGGATGTAGTCGTTGGTCTCGGTTTGGGCATGAAACGTCGCCACCACCCGCCCCAGCTCCTCCATCAAGGACGGCGTTAGCTCTCCCCGCTCAAACAGGTTGCTGAACAGTTGCTCTTGGGGAAATTGCCGCATTTGCAGAGCGTATTCTATGGGCTCGCCGCTGCTGTTGAACTGAAATCGGCCATCGGTCTGGACAATGGGCAACACTTGCAGATAAAGGCCGGGAGCACCGCGCTGGTTCATGCGCAGCTCTTCTTGGCAAAAGTGGCGCCGCCTCTCCAGGGTGGTGAAGTTCAAAAAGCCAAAGTCCAAAGGCTTTTTCACTTTATAGGCATAGTCGCCTGTCAGCAGAATATAGGAAATGTGGGTTTGAATAAGCCGAATGGGATCCTGTACCGGATGAGGGTAGAAGGCGGGATCCAGCATCGCTTGGATCAAGGGGGGCAGGTGGGTATCGACCATGAAAAACGATAGAGATGGAAAAAGGGCTTGGACGGGGATCCCTATCTTCCGCCGACAGAGCAGATTGTCCTCCACCTATTCCTTAAAGGGCAAGGCGGCTTCTTGGGGGGAAAGACGGATGAGGCTGATCCCCTGCTGAATTAGCGTATCTTGAGCAGCACCGGAAAGAGCGTAGGGCCAGACCAGATATTTGGTGTTGATGTAGTCTTGTCCGCGCTTGGCCAGGTTTACCTGTTCCGAGAGCATGCGCACGTCTGGCCCGCGGCTGATGGTGGCTTCGGCCCGGCGGATGCGCTGCATCAGTTGGCTGAACAGCTCTTGGGGCTGCTGCACGAACACCACAATGGCCAAGTCGCAGGGGTTGTAGTAGTTGCCGATGCCGCAGAGGAGCAGGGCTTCGCTGGAGAGAACAAGGGTTTCTTGGTCTCCCAAGGCCACCACCGGATACAGAAAGGTGCGCACATCTTCCAGTTGCCAGTGGTTGAAAGAACGGCTGTCCACCTCCCCCCGCACCCAAGAGGAGATGGCAGGAAAAACCGCTTCGCTCAACAGCCGATAGGCCGTTTGCGGTCGTCCCAGCCAGCAGAGAGCATTTTCGTAGAAGCTCTCGTTCTCCAGCAGGTGGGGGGTGAGAGGAGCAACCATGGGCAGATCCTCAACGGGCTTTCTCCAGCATGCCTACTCGGGGATGGTTAAGGCAATTTTGCCCAGAACGGATCCCTGCTCCAGCAACCGGTGGGCGGCAGCCGCTTCGGCCAGAGGAAAGGTGTGGCTGAGCTGGATCCGCAGTTGGCCTTGGTCGATGAGGCGGGCACATTGCCTGAGGATTTCCGCCTGATTTTGTTGGGCGTTGGTCAGGCTTTTCAGCATCGGGGTGAGCATCAGCTCAAATCCCACCCGCAAGTTGCGGTCGCGAGCCACCCGCCAGTCGATCTCTGGGGCCGGGGCCAGCAGGGTGACGATATCTCCGTACACGCGCACTGCGGGGAAGGTCTGCTCCAATAGCTTGCCGCCCAAGGTATCTAGGGCAAGATCTACCCCCTCTCCCCCTGTCCAGTCCAAAACGGCGCGCACAAAGTCTGTCTGCCGGTAGAAGATGGGCAAGCCGGCGCCTAGGGAACGGACAAACTCCGCCTTTTCCGGGGTGCTCACGGTGGTGGCCACTTTGGATCCCCGTAGACGGGCCAGTTGAATGGCCACATGGCCAACTCCACCCGCTCCCCCGTGGATGAGCACACTTTGGCCGGCCTGGAGACGCCCCCGGTCGTACAGCGCTTCCCAGGCGGTGATCAGCACCAGCGGGGCAGCGGCAGCTTCTGCAAAGCTCAGAGTTCTGGGCTTGGGGGCCACAAAACGCTCGTCCACCACGATCAGCTCGGCGTAATTCCCCGCCTGCTTGCCCAGACCCCCGTGGCAGAAGTACACCTCGTCTCCCACCGCAAAGTGCCTAACTCCGGATCCCACGGCTTCCACAACGCCGGCACCGTCACACCCCAAAATGGCGGGCATCTCCTCTGGATAGAAGGTGCCCCGTTGCCGCAGTTTGGTGTCGATGGGGTTGACGCCGGCTGCCCTCAGACGGATGCGCAGCTCCCGCTCGCCGCGAATTTGGGGCTCAGGTACTTCTCGGAGCTGCAGAACCTCTGGCCCGCCGGGCACACTCATGACTACGGCTTTCATGCGCTCAAGTTGTCAGCTTCAGTTGGGTTGGCCCGCTCAAAGGATGCAGGGTAGAGTTTGTTCTGGTGATGAGAAGATGGGCATCTCCCCATTGGGGTGTTGCTTTGCAACCCTGCGGAGTCTTGCAGCTGCTCTCTAGCCTATTTTAGCTAAACCGCCGAGAAGCCCCGCGCTGTATGCGCAGGGTCAACATACCCACGCAAAACCGAAGCCGTCACCCCACTCCATGAAGCAATAAAAAGGCTAGTGACTAGTGACTAGTCACTACGCACTACTCTACAGGGCGGTGGGGCATCCCGTCCTTTTCGCGTCAGCGGGACGTAGTCCTTAAGCTCAGGAAATGTCTGAAGCGATAGCAGGGGTCACTGAGAAGCCCGCGCTGTGTGCGTAGCAACCCTGCGGGAAGCTAGCTACAGCGTCGGGAGTATGTCACGCAGCCTGCGACTTCATGGGCTCCGAGCAGGCCAAAATGAACTGAATGAACTGGTCGATCTCCAGCAGAATGTGTTCCGCCTCGGCCAGAGAGGTCGGTACGGTTGCCAGCACCTGGGCATCTACTTCTGCAGCCTGCCCCGCTTCTCGCAAGAGGTTCATCGAGTTATGGCTGAGCAGGAGCTCCAGCTCGTTCAGGGTTACCATGGCCAGCTGCTCCTCGGCTTGATGGAGCTTATTTTGCAAAGTCTGAACTTGTTCGGTTTGCACCTTCAGCCTAGCTTCCGCCTGCTCAGCGCGAGATACAGCCAGTTGTGCAGCTTGCTGGGCCTCATCCCGCTGAGCTTTCAGGAAGGCCATCTCTTGCTCCAATTGTGCCAATCGCTCTTGCAGGCTGTAAATGTGCTGATCCCGGTCTCCCAAAGCTCGCTCCAGCTCGCGATTTCGAGCCTCCATCTGCTGACAAGCTTCGTTCGCTTGGGCCAGCTGTTCCGCCAAGTTTGCCATTTCCTCTTCCATGTTGGTGAGCCGACTCAAGCGTTCCAAAACCTGAGCATTTTCGGCTTCCAGTTTCTCAATCAGCGCTTGAGCGCCCAACAGTTCTGCTTTGGTAGAGTCCAGCTCGCCGCAGACTTGGTCGTAGTTGGCGATTAGCTCGCCAAGCCGGGCTTCTTTGGCTTGCAGTTCTTCTCGCAAGGAGCTCATCCAGCGGTCGCTCTGCTCAATCCGCTGTTGCAAGAGCGGCAGTTGAACCAGAGCTTGTTGGGCAGCACTGAAATAGCCAAGGAGTCGTTTGATGTAGCGCTGTAGGCGGCTGTGGGACTGATCCAATTTGTCGAAGGCTTCGTTGAGAGAGAGATAGGCCTCGCACAGTTTCATGTAGCGCCGAGCCACAGAATCAGGATGATCCATAGGGTTATAGAGTCCAGGTGGGGGTGCCGTGTCTATTTTATGCTGTTCATTCTATTGGCCAAGCCTGGAGAAGGAGGCATTTGATACAACAACTGGGGGCTTAATTTTACTTTAATATCCGGTGCCCCAATCTCTCTTGCGAGCCAAGGCCAAAGAGTCTGCCCCAATACAGCTTCAGACGTTACCCACAGGCTACACAGAGACTAAAGCGGCTCCTCAAAAGCAATTGAAATCTTGTCTTGACCACACAACCGGTTCATCTACATATTTAGTGTTCATGAGAAGATGCCCACGAGCTCTAGCGCTAGATGTGCTGCAAAAGTAGGGCTCTTCATGGCTCAAACCGGCTGCGCATTGGGGATCCCTAGCTTCTCCAAATAGGCGGCTGCCCGCAGCAGTTTGGCTTCTTGATAGGGGGCGGCCACCAGTTGTACGCCAAAGGGCAGGGATCCGCTCTCGCGCAACGGCACTGAAAGCACCGGCAGGCCGATAAACGAGAGGGGCTGAGTGTAGAGGCCGAGGTTGGGCCGAGTGAGAACCTCTACCCCATCGATCACCATCTTCTCTTGGCCGAGCAAGGGGGCAAAGCAGGAGGTGGTGGGGGCAATGAACAGATCGATCTCCTGAAAAATGGCCTGCACCTGCTGGCGATACCAGCGGCGAAAGCGCTGCGCCTGCAAGATCCAACTGGCAGGCAACAGGGCTCCGGCCAAAAAGCGATCCCGGGTGGCCGGGTCAAAGTCGTGGGGGCGAGTTCGCAGGTTGGGCAAGTGCAGGTTGGCTCCCTCAGCAGCCGTGATCAGGAAGGCGGCGGCACGGGCGCGCTGGGCTTCCGGGATCCGCACAGTCTGGCCGACCCCCAAGGCTTGGGCCACCTTTTCTACCCCGGCCAAGATGGGGGGCTCTGCCCCTCGGGCAAAGTAATCATCCGCCACCGCGATGCGCAAGCCCTCGATCCCCTGCCCCAATTGCCCAAAGGTGGGATCTACAGGACGCCGGGTACAGACGGGATCTTGGGGATCCGGCCCTTGCATGACATCGAAGCTGAGGGCAATATCGGCCACCGAACGGGCCAAGGGGCCCACGTGGTCAAAGCTGGCGGCAAACAGAGCCGCTCCTGCCCGCGATAGACGGCCATAGGTGGGCTTGAGGCCGTAGACGCCACACAAAGAGGCCGGTACCCGAATCGAGCCGTTGGTGTCGCTGCCCAGGGCGAGAGGCACCAAACCTCCTGCTACTGCAGCTGCCGAGCCGCCGGAGGATCCCCCCGCACTGCGGTTGAGATCGTGGGGGTTGTGGGTGGGGCCGTAGTGGCTGTTTTCGGTGACGAAGCCGTAGGCGTACTCGTCCATGTTGAGGGTGCCCACCAAGATTGCCCCTGCCTGCTTGAGACGAGCCACCACCGTTGCATCTTGGATGGCCGGGGGATTTTCGCGGTTGATCGCCGAGCCAGCCAGGGTGGTGAGGCCGGCCACGTCAAATAAGTTCTTGACGGCAAAAGGCACCCCTGCCAACGGGCCTACAGGGATCCCTTGAGCCACCTGTCGATCCACCTGCTCCGCCGCTTGTAAGGCCGATTCCTCCAAGACAGCTGTAAAGGCATTGAGCTGGGGATCCCGCCGGCGAATCCGCTCCAGACAGGCGGCCACCACCGCTTGGGCACTCACGGATCCCTGGCGGACAGCCCTGGCAATAGAGACCGCGTCGGCGCTGCCGAGAAGATGGGGATCCCCGGTCATGGCTGAGGGTCAAAGGTGGGATCTGGCTCAACTATCGGCGGCAACGGGAACTCCAGCACCTGTTGAGCAATGGGCAGAAAGCGGGCAAAATTTTCGATCACCCCTGCTCGGTGTTCAGGATGCAGGGGCAGTTGCAGCAGTTGGGCCATTTGATCGACGTAGGTTTCGGGATCCCAGGGCTGCATGGTTTTGGGGTCAGGGAGCCGATTGCAGCAAAAATACCACCACTAGCCTCCAACAACAAGACCGTCGTCGACTAGGGAGCGGACATTTGCACAGTGTTGCCCTGCAGCGACCAGAGACGCTCGTTGGGCAAGACAGGGCGGGTTATCGCCTGCCGTTCCAGCTCATTCAAAGCAACGCGACGGCTATGTGCAGAGCGATTGGAAGCAGCGCTGGCTTGCAGGCGTTTGCGGAACAGACGCAACTGCTGCTGCTCTGCTTCGGGAGAAACATGCTGGGCAAAGAGGGGATGCAAGATTTTCTCCTCCTGATCAAACTGAGCCCGCAATTGCCGATAGAAGTGAAGGGCAGCAGAAGGATCCACCTGCTGCGGGGTGCGCTCTGATTGGTGCAAAAAGCGCGTCAGCTCTGGAATCTGATCCCGCAGATGTTGCTCCAGCCGCTCAATTTGGTCGCTAAGGTGGGGATCCCCCTGGAGAGCCGACCTGAGCAGGGGGTAGAGAACATGGCGCTCCAGTTGAATGTGGCGGGAGAGGCGCTGTCGCAACCTTTGTACACAGAGGCGTCGCTGCTCCAGATCCAACTCCGGCGCTCGAGACAGGCGAGTCAAAAACTGCAGGATGACGCGGTGCTGTTCAGCACAGAGGGCGATCAGCGTACCGGCAGAGGTTGCTCGCGTCAGCGGGAGGGACTCCTCAGAAGACATGGCAGTTGACAGCAGAGAAGTTTCATCTCAGCTTAACTTTGTCAAGAAATGATGGCCTGCGTAAGGGTACGGGAATAGCGCAGGTGTCTTGGATACACTCGGGCAGCAATCCTGGGAAAAGTTGTCCAGATCTGAACTCCGGCAACGCCACTCTCTAGGCTTGCACAGGCCAGCGGCGTTTCCAAGCAGAAGTGGGCTCCAAAGGGGATCCCTGCTGTTCCCGTTGGCGTTGCAGACGGATTTGCGCTCTATCTCCTTTCAAGGTGGGATCCCGGTAGGGCACGGCAGCGCGAGTTTTCAGGTGCTCCCACTCCATGGGGGAAAGAGGCGGCAGGTGGTCAGGTTGGGGCGAGGCCACTGTCCCCGGCCAAGGACGACCTACCGGGGGGGTAGAGCCGATGAAAAGCCCTGCTTCCAACAGAGCCGCTCGCACCGCCGCTGCACAGGAATAGGTGGCCAAAATGCCGGTTGGTCGCATCCGTTCAGCCACGGCCCGCAGGAAATCCACCGTCCACAGCTCTGGGCAAACAGAAGGCGAGAAGGGATCCAAAAACACCGCATCTGCCCACCCCAGCGGCACCTGCAACATCGTTTGCCGGGCATCGCCCCACAGCAGCGTTCCGCGCCAGCGCTCCGATTGCCAGGATCCCTGTTCAATCCAGTGTTGCCATTCTTGCCCAAAGCTCCAGTCGGATCCCACCCCCGCCTGCCAAGCCTGGCGAGGCACTTCCGGGGATCGCTCCAGGCCGATTACCTCCACAAGACAATCGGGCCGGATTTGCCAAATGGTTTCTAGGGCAAGGCCGGAGTTGTAGCCCAGGCCAAAGCAAATATCCAAAAGGCAAATGGGCTGGGCGGGATCCCGCTCCAAAGGCAGCCGATCCAGCCGGCAAGGGCGGACAAACTTCTCCAGAGCCTCCTGAGCGGCACCACTGACGTTGTGAAAAGCCTGTCCAAACTCTTCCGAGAAAAAGGTCAGGGATCCATCCCCTGTGGTCAGCACCTGCCACCGAGTCTCCATCGCTTGCTGTTGTCTCTATTTTCAGTCGGGCGATTCTTTGATAGCTTGAGAACGTTGAGATGTGTTTCGCAGCTCACCGGCAGGGCTCTCGACATCCCTGAGTAGGGAGGATATTTCAACAGCTATGTCTCTACTGGATTGGTTTGCGGAGCGGCGCAGACAAACCTCTCTGAACCTGACAGGTAGCAGCCCCTTCGACAAAGAGCGTCAGGTAAGAGAGATTGCCGACGGCCTCTGGCAAAAGTGTCCTGCCTGTGACACCCTGACCTACACCAAGGATCTGCAGCAAAACTGGCAAGTTTGCCCCAGCTGTGGGCATCACCACCGCATTACAGCCCCAGAGCGTCTGGAACAGCTTTTGGATCCCGGATCCTGGCAGCCCCTGGACGAACACCTGGCTCCCACGGATCCCCTACACTTTTTCGACCAAAAGCCCTACTCCGAGCGCTTGGCCACCTACCAGGAGCGCACCCAGCTCAAGGATGCCGTCCTGACAGGGCTGGGGAGTCTGGAAGGGATCCCGGTGGCGATTGGAGTGATGGACTTTCGCTTCATGGGCGGCAGCATGGGCTCGGTGGTGGGAGAGAAGATCGCCCGCCTCACGGAACGGGCCACCTGCGATCACCTGCCCTTGATTCTCTTTTCGGCTTCGGGGGGGGCCCGCATGCAGGAAGGGATCCTCAGCCTGATGCAGATGGCCAAGACCTCAGCCGCCCTACAAAGGCACCGCGACGCCAGACAATTGTTCATCTCCGTGCTCACCCATCCCACCTATGGCGGGGTAACTGCCAGCTTTGCCATGCTGGGAGATTTGATCCTGGCCGAGCCGGGCGTGCAGGTGGGGTTTGCCGGGCCCAACGTAATCGAGCAAACCATCGGCAAGGGCAAGCTGCCAGAAGGCTTCCAAACCGCCGAGTACCTGCTGGCCCAAGGGCTCATCGACGCGATTGTGCCCCGCACCGAGTTGCGCAAGCGCCTGGCCCAGTTGCTCTCTATGCACCGTCCCCGTTTGCACATGTCCCTTCCCTCCATAGACTCGGAGGCTTTAACCCTGCAACCTATGCTGTAGGTAGATCCGCCTAAGATGCGGAATTTGTGGCCGAGGCCGGATCCCTTCCCTGCGGAGGGTGTAGTCATTAGTGGAGAGATATTGGGTTCCATCAGACTTCTCTCCGGCTCCTGGGGTGGGGGGGCAGGTGTTCTGGGATGGAGCCGTACTGTCCCCTGCGGATCTTCACAAGATTTCCTGGTGGGCGGTAGCGGATGGTGTTAAGGTGGGGCATGAGGTCTTGACCGGAAACGATGGATTTCAAGCTGCGCATCCGTACTGCTGAGACTCCACAAGGGCAAAAACTGGCAATTGTGCCCCTGGAAGGTCGTTTTGACGCCAAGGCCGCCTCAGAAGTTCGGCAATTGCTCCAGCAGGTTTTAGATTTCGGTTATCCCAATATGTTGATCGACATGTCATCGGTCACTTTTATGGACAGCTCTGGGCTGGGGGTGTTGATCTCGGCTTTGCGCAAGTGCCGTGCTGCCGGGGGCAACATTAGCCTTTGTTGCGTGCCGGAAAGTGTGGCCCTCGTCCTCAACCTCACCTCTATGGAAAAGGTATTGACCTGCTTTAGCGACCTGGAGACCGGCATTGCCAACTTTTCCAGCGCTCCCACTGCTCGTTAGGCCGACATTAGGCCTTACTTTTGGGGATCCCCCGATGCTCTTTTCAGCCCATCAGCGAATTCTGGTGATCCCTCTAGCAATTTTCTCAACAATCTTCAGCCATGCCCCAGACCGGCCTCGATACCTTTCAGCTTCTCTACCAGCACCACCGTGGCCCCAGCTTCTGCGAGCGCATGGTGGCGACGGCTCCTGGGCGCTTTAACGAGGCGTTTTGGCAGTTCTGGCAGATGCACATCGAGCCCTGTCTGCCTCCTGCACCGCGCTTGTTGGATCTGGGAACCGGGCCGGGGTTTGCTCTGGGTCAGTGGGCGCAACGCTATCCCGGAGGACACTTCATCGGGGTGGATGTGATGCCCTACATGTTGGAGCGAGCGGCGGCAGATTTGAAAGGGATCCCTGGAATCCACCTGCTGCAGGCCGACCTGCACGACCCTCACTTGCCGCTTGCGGCCAACAGCATCGATGCAGCTCAGGCAGTGGTGGTGTTGCACGAGATGGTGCAGCCCTTGCGCTTGTTGCAGGAGGTGTTGCGTCTACTCAAGCCGGGGGGGCGATTTTTGCTGGTGGATTGGGTGCGCGCCCCGCTCAGCCTCTACTTCGATGCCGATACAGAGGCCCAACTCTTCCAGTCGGACACGCCTTTGGAAACGCTGCTGGATCAGTTTACCCACTTCTACGAGCACAATCGCTTCAGCGCCGAAGACCTGGTGTGGTTGCTGGAGAAGGTGGGTTTCGCAGTGGTGGCTCAGCAGCTCTACAACCAAAATCGCTTTGTGCGACTTGCAGCCGAAAAGCCTATCTCGTAAACTACCCGGCTCCGACCGCTAAGCGGTACGGAGCAGGCTTTCAGTAGCCCTGAGCCTGCTCTGCCCTACCAGAGAACAAAACAGGCCCGAACCTCTA
>NZ_JANSIA010000077.1:0-15317 GCF_047461835.1 Synechococcus sp. R60.1
ATTGTCTGTTTCGCCAACTCCAGAAAAATGGCCGGTCGCTGTATTGCCGGCAAGGAATGGCAGAACGGAGAGCCAGGGGAATGGATGCGTCTCATGAGGCCCTAGAATCTCGTCTTCTTGCCCTTTGCAAACTTCCAGAGGGGGACTTGTTTAGAAGTCGGGAAGAGTTTATAGCCGAAGCCTATCTCATTCAAGGCAGGCGTGTCGCCTATCGAGATGAGAAAATGTCAAAAAATGATGAGCGGAGCGCGAGGCCATGAAGATATTTACGATAGGGTTTACGAAGAAAAGTGCAGAGCAATTTTTTAATCGCTTAAAACAGCCTGGTCTGGCTCGAGTTGTTGATACTCGACTTAATAACACCTCGCAACTGGCGGGATTCACGAAAAAGAGGGATCTAGAGTTTTTTCTTCACGAGATCTGCAAGCTTGGATATGTTCATTTGCCGGAACTTGCACCAACTCAAGAGATTCTCGATGCTTACAAAGCCAGTGGTGAATGGTCTAACTACGAGAGACAGTTTTTGTCGCTGATGGCCGAGCGTCGCATTGAAGATCAAGTGGATAAAAGTATTCTCGATGGAGGATGTCTGCTTTGTAGTGAAGCTACACCTGAGCACTGTCATCGTAGGCTGGTTGCTGAATATTTGCGCAGAAAATGGGGTGATGTTGAAATCGTGCATCTATGATAACTAAGAGCTGGCACTACGGATTTTTCCGATTTATGCAGCTACTCCGAGTTGCAGCAGGATTCCGGCAACACGGAGCGAAAGGGATCCCTGACTGCCCAACCGATTTGGAAACTCTCTCACCGACAGCAAGCTCAATACAGGGATCCCCGCTTGGGCAGATCCAACACATTGACATCTTTGGGGTTGACCTTGAGCAGATGATGGGCGAGCAGGAAGCCTGTGATCGTCTGGGTTTGGCTGCCCCATGCGTACCTCGGTTGGGTCATGGAAGTATTCCGCCTACTTTTGTTCGGGAATGACCTTGGTTTGAATGTTGCACCCGTTGCTGATGACATCGCCGTACTGTTGCCCCCGCAACACTGGGCCAGTGTTTGCCGCCGTTGCTTTTGGATCCCAAGTTCCTGCTGTCAGCTAGCGTGTATGGTAGATGAAAGCTTGTTTTTGGGTCTTTCCCCGTCCCCATGCCCAGGGCTAGCACCTCTCGCCATCAGACCGACCCCCGCTTCAGCTCTGCTATCGCTCCACGACGCTTTCCCGAACAGGCCAAAGGGTTAAAGCCCCACCAACAAAAGCAACTGCAACGGCTTTACCAACTGCGCCTACCCCCCAACCGCCTGGTGACGGTGGAGTTTGCCCAACGGCTGGGATCCCTGACCCAAGAGTTGGAAGGCCGGCCCATCAGCGTTTACCTCAACCGGCGCGGCCAGGTGATCCGCGTAGGGGTGGGATCCCCTTTTGAAACCCAGATTCCCGCTTGGGAATTGCCCCGCCAGGGGGCCGAGCGCCTATCCGGGATCCGCTGCATCACCACCCAAATGGGGGAGGGGGGCCCCGGTCAAAAAGCGCTGACGGCCATGGCTTTGCAGCGTTTGGATGCCCTCATCACCCTTTCCGTGTCCAAGTCAGGAGGGCACCGACGCCGGGGAGGAGCGGCTACGGGCTTTGTTCACCGGGCCTATCTGGCCCATCTGCTGCCGGAGGGAGAGCGCCGTTGGCAGGTTTCTGAGCCTTTGCCTTTGGGGATCCTGGCAGAACAGGATCTGCAGGAGCTGGTAGCGGAGCTAGAAGATGGCTTTCGGCGCCAGTTGACCGCCCGCCAGGTGGATCTGGATCAGGATCGGGCCATCCTGGTGGGGCTGCAGGAGTCCGGGCAGAGCTACGAGGATCTCATGGATGGGTTGGCGGAGCTGAGCCGCCTGGTGGAGAGTGCCGGCGGTCAGGTGCTGCAAGCCCTCTGGCAACGGCGGGAGGGACCCAACTCGGCCACGGTAATCGGATCCGGTAAGGTGCAAGAGCTGGCTCTGCTGGTCCAGGATCTGGGCGCTAACTTGGTGGTGTTCGACCGGGAACTCACCCCCAGCCAGGTGCGCACCTTGGAAGAGGCGGTGGGGGTGCGGGTGGTGGATCGCAGCGAGGTGATCCTGGATATTTTTGCCCAGCGGGCCAGAACCCGAGCCGGGAAGCTGCAGGTGGAGCTGGCGCAACTGCAGTATTTGCTGCCTCGCCTGGCCGGTCGCGGTCGCACCATGTCGCGGCTGGGGGGTGGGATCGGTACTCGGGGCCCGGGGGAAACCCAACTGGAAATGGAGCGGCGGGCCATCCAGCGGCGCATCAGCAAGCTGCGGCAAGAGGTGGAAGAGCTGCGCCGCCACCGCCAGCGGCTGCGCCAACGGCGCGAGGCATCCCAAATTCCCGTGGTGGCCCTGGTGGGCTACACCAACGCCGGCAAGTCCAGCCTTCTCAACGCCCTCACCCATGCTGAGGTGTACGCCGCCGACCAGCTCTTTGCCACCTTGGATCCCACTACCCGGCGGCTGGATCTGCCCAACCGGCAGGCGGTCCTGCTGACCGACACGGTGGGATTTCTAACCGAATTGCCAGACCAACTGGTGGATGCCTTTCAAGCCACCCTGGAAGAGGTGACGGAAGCCGATGCCCTACTACATGTGGTGGATCTCTCCCACCCCAACTGGGAGGGGCAAATCGAGGCGGTGGAAACATTGCTGGACAAGCTGCCCTTGGCCACTGGTCCCCGCCAGCTGGTGTTCAACAAAATCGACCGCCTCGACCCCGAATGGGTGGAAGACGTCCGCCTGCTCTACCCCAAAGCCCTGTTTGTTTCCGCCGCCACCGGCCAAAACCTGGATCAGTTGCGCCACACCCTGGCCCAGTTTGCTACAGCCCTAAGTCCTAACCCCTCCTAAGTCCTAACCCCTTCGATTGGCAGGAACCCAAGGATCCCTAAAAGCATTCCATAAGGATTTCCAAACCTGCATAGCTCATCTTCATCCGCCGTCAACATAAACATTCAGTTACATTGAGATCAGGATTGTGACCCGACTTAAAGTTAGGGAGAGAACATGGCCACCACTGCAGTTGCACCTCAAGTCGCACCTCGCCTGGCCCAGCCCCATCTGACGCTGCAAACTCTGCCCATCGGGGCCGACACCCTTGCCATTCGCTCCCAAGATTGGGATCGGGATCGATTTGACATCGAATTTGCTCTGGAAAATGGCACCACCTACAACTCCTTCTTGATTCGCGGCGAGAAGGTGGCCCTCATCGACACCTCCCACGAGAAGTTTCGCCGGTTGTACCTGGATTGCCTGCAAGGGATCCTAGATCCTGCCCAGATCGACTACCTGGTGGTCAGCCACACCGAGCCAGATCACAGCGGCCTGGTTGGGGATCTGCTGGAGCTGGCGCCCCAGATGACGGTGGTGGCCTCCAAGGTGGCGGTGCAATTTCTGGAAGATCTGGTGCATCGGCCCTTCCAGCGGCTGGTGGTGAAACAGGGAGATCGCTTGGATCTGGGCAAGGGGCATGTCCTGGAATTTATCTCTGCCCCCAACTTGCACTGGCCCGACACCATCCTCACCTACGACCACGGCACCCAGATCCTTTACACCTGCGACGTGTTTGGGATGCACTACTGCGACGATTTCGCCTGGGACGAACATCCCCACCTGTTGCAGGCCGACTTCAAGCTCTACTACGACTGCCTCATGGGGCCCAACGCCCGCTCGGTGTTGTCCGCCCTGAAGCGCATGGAAGCCTTGCCTCCCATCGCTGCCATTGCTACCGGCCACGGCCCCCTACTGCGCCATCACCTGTCCGACTGGGTGGGGCAATATCGCACCTGGAGCCTGGAGCAGGCCAAAGCCGAGCGCCTGGTGGCAGTGTTCTACCTGTCCGGCTATGGCCAGGCGGAAACCTTGGCTCAAGCCATTGCCCGCGGGATCCAAAAAACCGGCATCCAGGTGGAGCTGGCAGATTTGCGGCTGGTGGATGCCCACGAGGTGCGGGAGCTGATGAGCTTGGCCGCCGGTGTGGTGATAGGCATGCCGCCCCAATCGGGGCCAGAGGCGGCCACTACCCAGGTGCTGCTGAAAACCCTGCTGGCCTCTGCCCACAGCAAGCAGGGCTTTGGCCTGTTCGAGTCAGGGGGGGAAGACGACGAGTCGGTGTACCTCTGCCGCAACACACTGCAAGAAATCGGCGCCAAAGAGGTGTTTGCCCCCATTCTGCTTAAGCAGCCTGCCGGCGAGGCCCTGCTGCAACTGGCCGAAGAAGCAGGTACCGACCTGGGGCAGTGGCTGACCCGGGATCGCAGCATTCAGCAGATGAAAGCCTTGGATGCCGACTTGGATCGCGCCCTGGGCCGCATCAGCAATGGCCTCTACATTATCACAGCCCGCAAAGGGCAAGCCACCAGCGCCATGCTTGCCTCCTGGGTGGCCCAAGCCAGCACCGATCCGCCGGGGATCAGCATTGCGGTGGCCAAGGATCGGGCCATCGAATCCTTCCTGCAGGTGGGAGATACCTTCGTGTTAAATGTGCTGCAAGAAGGCCATTACCAACCCTTGATGCGCCACTTCCTGAAGCGATTTCCACCGGGAGCCGACCGCTTTGCCGGGATCAAGACCTACCCTGCTGCCAACGGATCCCCCATCTTGGCCGATGCTTTGGCCTACCTGGAGTGCCGCGTGGTGAGCCGCCTGGAAACCAGCGATCACTGGGTGGTGTACAGCACCTTGGAAGCCGGTCGGGTCTCCAGCCCAGAGGGCCTTACTGCCATCCACCACCGCAAGGTGGGGAATCATTACTGATTGAGGCGTGAGCAGTGAGAAGGGAGAAGTGAGAGATGATCCCTCACCTCCAGCCCTTCTCCCTGGGGAAGCTGGGATCCCTGTAGCGAACAGACTCACAAATTCAATAGGACTGCCGATAGACCAAGCCATCGGGATGTAGGAAAAAAGGGCTGTCTTCTCCCAGGCGGATCCCGATCTGCTCCAGCTGTTCCCCTTGGCGGGTCGCAGGCCCTAAGGGCAGCCCCTCTGTTCCCTGTTGAATCCTTTGGGATCCCTGCTGGGCTGGCCGATAAGGGACGCTGTTCAAACCTGAAGAGAGGGGATCCGAGGGGGCATACCTCTGTCGCCAGCGCTGGTAGGGGCTGACCGGTTCGGGAAAATGTTGCGTAGCGATAACCTCTGCCTTGTCGAGTGCAGTAGCAGTGTGGAGCACTTTCTGGGCTGTCGAGAGAGTAGAGGCAAGTGTTGACGATTCTGACAACTGCAACTGTGAAGAGGGCGAAAGGACGACCACCGGGCATGGCTCAGCTTGTGCCCAAGCCCCCGGCGCAAAAACCCAGGCAAGCCAGCAAAAGAAGATGGCACACCGCATGGGAAGATCCCTCCATAGGCCCAACCCAGTCGTCTCTCAGGCCATTTTTCAAGGGCAGGACTGAGAGCACAGCTCCCATCTTGCCGATGCCGACTTGAAGGCCGGGTGCTCGGGATCCCCCCAGTTGAGTGATCTCGATCAGATCAGCAGACCTACTCTAGAAATGGGGTCTAAAGCCCTGCTCTACCGCTGCGCAGTTTGCCTTGGCTTAGCCAGCCAGTAGAGCAAGGAGCATGTCAAGAAACGGCGGATTTGCCAGGATAGTCTGCGCTGCTGACCCGTACATAGGCGTGCCAAGCCAAGTCCAGCAGGCCATCCAACACCGCTGCAGCCACTGCCGGGCCTCCTTTGCGTCCCTCAGTGCGGATGTGGGGCACCATGGAATCGGCTAGCTCCTGCTTGGCTTGCACCACGTTCACAAACCCAGCCGGCGTGGCGATGACCAGAGCAGGGGCCACCTCCTTCTTTCTAATCAGCTGCACCAAGGTGGAGAGGGCAGTCTGGGATTGGCCAATCACAAAGATCGCCTCAGGGTAGCGTTGGGCCAGGGTTTCCAAGCCCCAAGCGGAGCGGGTCTTGTCCCTTTGGGGACGGGTAATCGCTTCGCTGCCGCAGTAGATGGGGTTGGAAAAGGTGTTCTGAACAGCCCAGGCAATGCCCACCTGTACCATCGGCTCATCGACCACAATGGTGGTACGCGCTGCCAAGGCCGCCGCCCCAGCCTGTAAGGCTTCGTTACCAAAACGGATGAGGTTCAAGTACTCAAAGTCGGCAGTAGCATAAATAACCCGACGAACCACCTCATACTCAGCAGGAGAAAGCTCGTGCTTGCCCACCTCCTGGTCGATGATCATCAAACTCTCTGCATCGGTTACGTGCCACTCCATCGATCCCAGACCCCGCCCGCCGTTTATCCTCAGTAATGACAGGATTGTACCTGCAGAGGCTCCAATGGGTGGGAAAAACCATCGCTCAACCTGGGGGCCAGCCCATCCCCCGACCGCCCAGAACGTGAATGTGGAGATGAAAGACGGTTTGCCCGCCGTCTTCTCCTTCGTTGATCACCAATCGGTAGCCTTTATTTAAACCTGCCTCGGCAGCCACCCGCTGAGCGGTCAGCAGGAGATGTCCCAGCAATGCCTCATGTTCGGGCTTGGCCTGGGAAATGCCGGGGATGGGCTCTTTGGGCACCACCAAAATGTGGACAGGGGCTTGGGGGGCAATATCTTTGAAGGCCAGGGCTCTATCGTCTTCGTAAACGATTTGTGCAGGGATCTCCCTGCGAATAATCTTGCCGAAAACTGTGTCGCTCATGGGTGCTCACAAATTAGTTCTGCCCTTAGCCTACCTGCTAACCGCACATTCTCCCACCCAGGTGGCGAGAGTGGCGCTCGGCACCTACTGCTTCAGCAGCCATTCAAATTCCTGCCGCAGTGATTGAATATGCCCCACTCGCGAGACCAACAGCGCATCTCGCCCGGCATCGCGAAAACGAGAGCGCCACAAACTCACCAAATCGGGGTTGCTGCACCAAAAGCGGATAACAGCGTCGACCAACTGATCCAAGTCCCAGCCGCGCCGGGCCGGCACTTCCTCCACGGATCCCAGCAACGCATCGAGGGTGCAGGAGCTGGTACCCAGGTATTCCACCCCACAGGGCCGCTGGGCCAGCTTCTGTTGCTGATGAAAGAACTGCAGAGCAGGGGCGATGCCGATGATCTCGAAGGTGTAAACCATGTTGCTCCGCAACGCTGACGCGACTGGGCTCAGTCCTACAGAGTTTTTTGCGAAAGATCCTAAAAAGGGGGCTAGCAGTCTCAAAACCAAATCAAGGTTGGGATCCCTTCCCAACTATCCTCGATCTGATCCTGGATGTTAGGTATTGATTATACTCAACTTGGGCAAAATGCCAAGGCAAAGGACAGGCAGATCCCTGCGTGGCGAAATACTTTTGCGCCACAGAGGAAAGCTTTGCCTGATGGGCACTCCCTCGTTCAGCTCTGTGTAAATAATCTGTGCAGAAATCTGTGCAGATAAGAGGTAAAGCTGCTAGCAAACACAAGTGAGGACTGCTAGCATCCAATGGGATCTTTTGCTAATTGGCTTTAGCTACACAACTACAGCCCACTAAGGGACCACGGGATACGGTTGTATGGTCATTCTAGGCTAATTGAGACACTCCCCAAGCGTTCCGCGCCGCTGCCGCGACCACCCCCAGCCCCTCTCCCAGAGGGAGTCATCCCTCACCCCCAACCCCTCTCCCAAAGGGAGAGGGGAGTTAGGAAGCAATACAACAGAATCTTTCAGTCCTGTTTAAAATGACTATAAACCTGCTTGTTTTAAACCTCGTTGGGGTCAAGCCTCGTAAACACGATTTTTGTATCCCCCAGTTTGTGAACAGGCTGTATTGTCACCTGCCTTTTCTGCAGACATTGAAGCAGACATTGAAGATTGTGACTTGAGGCAAGCAAAAGCACAGGCATCAAAAAACTGGCGTGGCCGCATTCTCCGACCGCGCCACCAGCTCAAGCCCTCTCCTCTACCCAAGTCGGTATTGCGTCTTGGGCCTTTTCTTGAGTGGGGGGGAGTTGAAACTGGATGCGCGGCTGCCCTACCCCATACGTGAGGGTGTAGCTCCACTGCAGGCAGCGCAGCCACAGGCGGGGGTAACGCGCTTCTAGCCAGGGCTGCAGGCGACGCAGCAGATTTGGAAGCCAGCCCCTGAACAAAGCAGAGGTCAAGGCCAGGCCGGTATAGCTGAGGTAGGTGGGTAGCCACTGGGCAAAGCCTTTGGCCCCTACGGCCTCCCAGATCCACAGCAGCAGCCGTGGGTTTTGCAGGGCAGCTTTGATGGCCATGCGGTTAAAGGCCAGCCAGCCAGCCCGGTCTTTGATGAAATCGTCCACCACCTCCGGCGGCTCGGTGGCGAGAATGCCGAAAAAGCTGTTGAGAGTGGCATTGATGCGCTCGGGGGGCAGCACCTTGCCGGTGGGCACCATCATCCCCCGCGAGAAGAGCCAGGTGACGGCGGAGTTGCCCTGGTAGGCCCGGATCTGGGCTAAGTCTGCAGCCCTGAGCAGGTCGTGGCGCAGCGCCGTATCCAGCAGATCGCACAGGCGGGGGCAGTTGCGCACCAGGGATCCAAAGCCGGTAAAGCTAAGGGGCGATTGCATAGCCGCCGCATCCCCAATGAGCAGCACCCGGTCAAAGGGTTCCGAGGACTCCGCCCCGCTGCCGCGAACAGGGTGCCGGGGCTGGCCAAATCGTCCGGGGATATAGCCGAAGGTCGCTTTTTTCCACTGCAAGCGCTCTGGGTCGCAGCGGCGGTATTCCGGCAGAATAGTGAAAAAATCTTCGTACAGTTCCAGCAGGGATCCGGGGTTTTCCGGATGCACCTGGTGGTAGTGGAACAGATAAAAGGTAAGATCTTCGCCTGGGCCGGGGAACAGCTCCCAAATGAGTTGCCGACCGCGGCTGATGTCCCCGTGGCTGGCCAGAATGTCCCCAAACTGGGGATCCCATACCCCTGGCTCAAACCCCCCCGCAATGGTAGCCCCCACCGTGGGGCAGACGCTATCAAAAGCCCGATGGCGGTAAAGCTGCTGGGCAATGGGAGAGACTGTTCCCATAGCATCCACCACAAGGCGGGATCCCAGCCGAAACTCCTCGCCGGTGGGCAAATCCTTCAAAACCAGCGTGACGCCTTGTTCGCCAACATAGGCCTGCTGAAACTCGGTGCGCTCGTAGATAGCTCCCCCGCAGGAAGTGAGGATTTGGCCACAGAGCTGCAATAGCTTTTCCGCGTCAATGGCCAGATTGAGTACCGTCGGCGTGTGCAAAACGGGAGCGCGAACCGGGCTATTGCCGTCAAAAAACTTGTTGAACCCATCTGTATATTCCCGCAGGATCAAGCTCTCCATCTGCTCGGCGCTCAGAAGGCCCAAATCTACCAGGGTTTGCAGCTCCCGCCGGGAGATGTTCCACTCGCGGTTCATGCGGCCAAAAGGAAGCCGCTCCACCAAGGCCACGCGGTAGCCCAAGCGAGCCATGGCCGCTCCATAGAGGGCTCCCAGCGCTCCTCCCACGATGGCCAGATCCCACTCCACTGGGGCCGGCTCAGGGCCAGGCTGGCGAAACAAGACCGGCTGAGCAGGGCGGTGGGCTGCGTGGCAATGTTGCACTTCTTCCCGCCAGCGCTTTTCCCACCAGTACACCCGCTGTAGGTCAAATTCTCCATTGGGGATCCGGCGAAAATACTTCACCGTTTGCGGGTAGAAAGGCTCAAGCTGATCGAAGATGGATCCCCGGTTCAGGTCGATCTGGGGCAACTGCGGGTAGCGGTGGGGAAATTGGCTTTGGATGGCCTGTTCCAGCTCTCTCAGCCAGCGAGCTTGGCGGGGGAAGGGCTGTTCCGACCACTGGAACACCTTGAGATAGGTGGTGTTCAGCCCCGACCACAAGAAGAGGGCCAGCTCAGCGCCGGATCCCTGTAGGCGCAGGCCCGTGGGGGTAAGAACCTTCTGGCTGCCTTGGGGCAGGGGGATACACTCCTGTAGCCAGCGCAGCACTTGAGCACTATCGGGGCAAGGGATCTCGCGGTAGTAAAGGGAAGTAAGCACGGCGCCGAGATAAGAAACCGAGCAAATCTTTACCCATTGTGACATGAGGGGATCCCTTCCCCTTGCCGATCCCGGGGATCACCCTCTACCCAGTTGTTCCCCGAGCTGCAGATCTGCAGGGGTGTTGCAATTGGTGAGCATCCTCTCAAGAGACTCCGTCCCGCTGTCGGGAACGGTCAGGGGCAGGATGGCTGTTGGCACCTGGGACAACCAGCCCTGAAAGGATCTTCCCCCCACCTGCAAGAAACTCTCCAGAGAACCTAGCTGCGCCAGGCGATAGAAGCCACACAGGGGTTCCCAGCCCCGCTGACTTTTGGGCAGGGCGGCCACCGTCTGAGGGGGCAGGGCGGCAAGGCGCCGTCGCCAATCCCCAAGAACCTGCTCCTGCAAGCAGGGCAGATCGCAGGCCAGCAGCAGGATCCACTCCGGGGGAACGGCCAGGGTTTGCAGCCGCCGGATCCCCTCTTGAAAGGCCAGCAGCGGGCCTCGGTGTTGCTCTGCAACGCTGTCGCGGCTGTGAACGTTTTCCCGCCAGAGGTGCCAACCGGGATCCACCACCGGCGCATAGCGCTCCGGCCAGGGGGTGAGGATGTAAACCGCGTCGGCGCAGGCTGCTGCCACCTGAGCCACCCGTCGCAGCAGGGGGATCCCATCCCAAAGCACCAAGGCTTTGTCGGATCCCATGCGGCGGCTGTTGCCCCCGGCCAAGATCAGAGCCACGACCGCAGGCGGGGAATCTTCAGGCATTTTGGACATCCAGTTTTCCACAACGAGCAGCAGGTATTTGTGGAGGAATAGGATAGGGATCCCATCCTCTCCTCACTCTAGCCGCTATGTCTGAGCCCTCTGGTTGTCTGGTTTGGAACCACTCTACCCATATCTCAGGGTTGATCCCTGTTTTGGAACGCCTGACCCGGCAGGCGGGCATTAAAACCGTGACGCCGGGCGCTCTGTCCTGCAGCCGTGGGCGGATCCCCCAGTTGCAGTTGCGGGTTTCGGTGCCGATCCGGGGCGGGTACAAGCTGGTGGCCCGCAAGGGAAGCAGCGTGCAAGAGGTGTTTGTGGTAACGGATCTCAGCCAAACCGAGCTAGAGGCGGCTATTCTCCGCTGTTTGTAGTCAACTGTTTGTAGTCAACCGAGCCTCGTTATTGCTCCGCAACGCTGTCCCGACCCAGAACTTCGTCCTGCTGGGGCAAATGGCACATCAGTTGAGGATGAGTTAGCTATGTCTCGTGCTAGTCTCAAGCCCGCCCGTATCAGCGCTGTTTTACCCGGATCCCTGGCAGCAGAAGTGGGCATCCAACCTGGAGAGGCCCTGGTCAGCATCAACGGCGAACGCCCCCGCGATCTCATCGACTACCGCTTCCTGATCGCTGAGGAGTGTGTAAGCCTGGAGATCTTGAATAGCCAAGGGATCCCGCGCACAGTTGAGCTGGAGAAGGGAATCGACGAGGATCTGGGGCTAGAGTTTGAGACAGCCCTGTTCGATGGCCTGATCCAGTGCGCCAACGCTTGCCCCTTTTGCTTCATCGACCAACAACCTCCGGAAATGCGGGCAACGCTGCACCTCAAGGACGACGACTACCGCCTCAGCTTTCTCTACGGCAGCTACCTCACCCTCACCAACTTGCCTGCTGCCGAATGGGAGCGCATCGCTCGCCTGCGCCTTTCTCCCCTCTACGTGTCAGTGCATGCTACCGACCCGGAGCTGCGCAGCCGCTTGCTCAAAAACCCGCGGGCTGGCCTGATTTTGGAGCAGTTGGCCTGGTTTCGCCAGCATCGCTTGCAACTGCACGCACAGGTGGTGGTTTGCCCAGGCTGGAACGATGGGGATCACCTCACCCGCACACTCCTCGATTTGGCCGCCTTTCGCCGGCCCGTAGACGGGATCCCCACCGTCCTCTCGGCAGCAGTGGTGCCTGTGGGGTTGACGCGCTTTCGCCCCCCTGGTGATGAGCTGGTTCCTGTCGATGCGGCCAAGGCCCGAGAAGTGATCCAGCAGGTGGAAACTTTGCAGGTCGGGTTTCGGCAAACATTGGGATCCACCTTTGCCTGGCTGGCCGATGAGTGGTATCTGCTGGCCGGGCGGGAACTGCCACCGGCAGAGCACTATGAAGATTACCCGCAGCTGGGGAATGGCGTGGGATCCCTGCGGCTTTTCCTCAGCCAGTTCGAGCAGCTCAAACTGCCGCCTGAGCTCCCTTCTCCCCTCAAGGTTCTGTGGGTGGTGGGCAATGCCGTAGAGCAAGCCTTCCAGCCTGTGGTGGAGCAGATGAACCGCATCCGCGGGCTGCAGTTGGATCTTTTGCCTATTGCCAGCCAATTTTGGGGACAAACCCTGACGGTAACCGGGCTGCTGACGGGGCAGGATATCTTGGATGCCCTGAAGTCTGTGGAAAACTTGGCGGACTATGATGGGCTGCTGCTACCTCAGATCGCCCTCAAGGATGGGGAGCGCTTTTTGGACGATCTGACCTGGCAGGATCTGCAGGCCCAGGTGGGGATCCCGGTGGTGCGGGTGGACGGCGGGCCGGCAGGCTTGGTGCAGGCGGTGCAACAGCTAGAACAGGGCTATGCCTACGGCACCCTGTGTTGTTCCGCAACGCTCGGGCGAAGGGAAACTGCACCGCTGACGCGACCAAGAACAGCTTTGAGCCGAGGATCCTGAGGCGATGCAGAGGTTGCGGCGAGGATTGTTTCTGCTGCTGGGGGTGGGGCTGGGGATCCTGGCCATCACGGGCTTGGCGGCTTTCTACGTAGATCTGGCTTGGTTTGCCGAGCTGCATGCTCTGCCGGTGCTGTGGACGCGGGTGATTGCCCGCTGGGGGCTGGGCCTGGGCGCTTTCCTCTTTGCCCTGGCGGTGACGGGATCCAACATCTGCTCCTGCTGGCGGGGGGCAACCTTGACCGGGGCCTGGGCGATTGCCACAGGTTTGAGTGTTTTCTTTGCTTGGTCTCTTTCCAATCACTGGTTCACGCTGTTGCTCTGGCTGAACCAGGGGCCCGTCGGGGAGTCGGATCCCATTTTCAACCGCGATCTCAGTTTTTTTCTCTTCAGCCTGCCTTTCTGGGAGACGGTGCAGCATTGGTGCTTCAACCTGGTGCTGCTCACCTTGGTTACCGTTGTCCTCATCTACTTGGTGGAGCTGGGGCTTTCCGAGCAACGGCTGACCTTGGCCCTTTCTCTCTATGCCCAGCGGCACTTGCTGATCCTGGGGGGATCCCTGTTTCTCATTCGGGCTTGGGGCCATTGGCTGGATCGCTACGAGCTGCTCTATTCCACCCGCGGCGTTGTGTTTGGGGCCGGTTTTGCCGATGTGCATGCAACTCTGCCGGCCACGACCTTGATGAGCGGGGTGGCAGGCCTGACGGCGGTGGGATTCTGGGCTTTGGCCCGCCAGGGGATCCGCCTCAACCTTCCTTTCCTCAAGTCCTGGTGCCCTTCCTGGGCCAGCTCTCTCCTGGCGCCGGCCATCCTCTGGGGGGCCTACCTGGGGTTTGGGCTGCTAACCACCCAACTTTATCCCCAACTGGTGCAAACTTTCTTGGTGGCCCCCAACGAGCTGGAGCTGGAGCGCCCCTACATCGAGGACAACATCCGTTTTACCCGTGCTGGCTTTGGCCTGGCCGATGTCGAAGTCCAACCCTTCCCGGAAGGGGGATCCCTCACCTGGGAGATCCTGCAGCAGAATCAATCCACCCTAAGCAACGTGCGCCTCTGGGATGCGGATCCCCTATTGGCCACCTACCGCCAACTGCAAGAAATCCGCCCCTACTACCAATTTCCCTATGTGAATGTGGATCGCTACCGCATTGGGGGAGAATTGCGCCAAGTCATGCATGCCGCCCGCGAGCTGGACTTTGCCCAGGTACCCCCCGCCGCCCAAACCTGGGTTAACCGGCGGTTTTTCTACACCCACGGCTATGGCCTCACCCTCAGCCCGGTGAATGTGGTGACCCCTGAAGGCCTGCCGGATTTTTTCCTATCGGATATTCCGCCGCGGGTTTCTCCTCGCTACCCTGAGGTGGCCTCCGTCTTGCGGGTGGAGCAGCCGGCCCTCTACTATGGCGAGCTGACCACCACCGATGTTTTCGTGGGCGCTGAGGCGCGGGAATTGGACTACCCTGCAGCAGAGCGCTATGTGTACAGCAGCTACCGGGGCAGCGGTGGCGTGCCCATTCCCCACCTCTGGCAGCGGTTTCTCTACGCCTGGCATTTTGGCGATCTGCGCATCCTTCTCAGCCGCGAGCTGTCTTCTGCCACCCGCTTTCTCTATCGCCGCCAAATCCGCGAGCGCATCCGTCGGGTGATGCCCTTTTTGCTCTACGACCGGGATCCCTACCTGGTCATTCAAGGCGGCAAGCTCTACTGGTTTTTCGATGCCTATACCACCAGCAGCCGCTACCCCTACTCGGAGCACCTGCCCGGCTTTCCCTTCAACTACATCCGCAACTCGGTCAAGGCGGTGATGGACGCCTACAACGGCAGCATCGATTGGTACATTGCCGACCCTCGGGATCCCCTCATCCAAGCCTACGCCCGCATCTACCCCACCCTCTTCAAGCCTCTGGAGGCAATGCCGGAGCCGCTGCGGCAACACATCCGCTATCCCCAAGACCTCTTCCGCCTGCAAGCGCAGCAGTTTGCCACCTACCACATGACGGATCCCCGCCTCTTCTACAACCGCGAGGATCAATGGCAGATCCCCGGCCAGTTCCGCAATCGACGGCGCATTCCCATGCAGCCGCAGTATCTCATTCTCACCTTGCCGAGGGATCCCCAAGGGGTTGCAAACCACACTCCTGAGTTCGTCCTCCTCTCCCCCTATGCCCCTGTTAACAAGCAGAACATGGTGGCTTGGATAGCGGCCCGCTGCGACGGGGAAAACTACGGCAAGCTCCTGGTGTACGAGTTTTCCAAGCAACGGCTCATCTATGGCCCGGAACAGGTGGAAGCACGGGTCAATCAGGATCCCTTAATCTCCGAGCAAATTTCCCTCTGGAACCAGCATGGGTCGCGGGTGAACCTGGGCACGCTGCTGGTCATTCCTATCGAGACTTCTTTGCTCTATGTTCAGCCCCTTTACATCGAAGCAGAACAGGGCCGCTTGCCTCAGCTCACCCGGGTGATCGCCGCCTACGAAGACCGGGTGGTGATGGAACCGACTCTCGGCCAGGCCTTAGAAGCCCTCTTTCTGCCGAGGGGCAGCCGATAGAGAAAGGGATCCCCTCCTCATTTTTGAGGCAGGTAGTTGACGAAACTTAACGGATGTTTTAAGTTTAGGTTGTCAATCTTCGCGCTTCCTTAGGGAAGTTTGTCCTC
>NZ_JANSIA010000078.1:0-15291 GCF_047461835.1 Synechococcus sp. R60.1
GCTGGGTGGCCTTGTGGCGCTTTACTACCCTATCCCCACCCCCACCACCCCGTCAAGATATCCAACCCAAAGTTTTTTGAAGCCAGAAGGGATCCGGATCCACCGTTAGACTGTTGAAGTGAGCTCAGATTGGGTTAGACGGGTCTATGGGGATTGTGATTGGGGCTGCTGCTCCTGACTTTAGCTTGCCTGCGGTGGGGAAAGGGATCCAAAAGGGAGCCCAGATTTCACTGGCGGCCTACCGGGGCAAGAGCAAGGTGTTGCTGGCCTTTTACCCGGCGGATTTTTCCCCGGTATGCACGAGCGAGATGCGTTGCTTCCGGGAGGATTGGGAAGCTTTCCGGGCCGCGGGCTGCGAGATCTTGGGGATCAGCAGCGATCCCCTCTCCAGGCACCAAGCCTTTGCCGAGCAGCTTAAGCTGGAGTTTCCTTTGCTGAGCGATGTGGACAGAACCGTGAGCCAGCAGTACGGGGTGGACAGCCTGCTGGGGACGCGGCGGGCCTATTTTTTGGTGGATAGCCAAGGGATCCTGCGCTACCAGCACGTGGAGTGGCTGCCCCTGTTCAAGCGAGACAACCGGGAGCTGCTGGAGGCTGTGAGGGCAATTAGCTAGACGTGGGATCCTCTGGGGTGGGCCAGAGAACCCGTTGCGGCTGTCCGGTGTCCGGCAGGGAGAGGGGAGTGTGGCCAAGGGGCTCCAGAAGCCAGCTACGCTGGGGCGGGCTCCAGTTGCCCTGGCGGGCCTCGATCTCCAGAATGAGCTGGCCATTTTGCTGTCGCAAGCGGAAGAGGGTGGTGGCCCAGGCTCCTGCTCGATGGGCGAGGGTTTCCCCGTCGTCTTCGTAGAGGGTGAAGCTGCCGTTGCCGGGGTAGAGTTTGAGGTGCGGTTGGTCACGGCGCAGGTGGGCGGTGGACGGGCAGGGGGGAGCTAAAGGCAGAACGGAGCCACCCCGCACAAACAGCGGCAGTTGTTCGAGAGGGGCAGGGACGAGAATGTAGCGGGGGCCGGTGTGGGCCTGACCTGTCCACCAATCAAACCAAGTGCCCTGGGGTAGGTAAACAGCGCGGCACCGCACGCCAGGCCGAACCACAGGGGCAGCTAGGAGGGCGGATCCCAGCATGGCTTGATCTGAGATCTCGTAGGTTTGCGGATCGTCGGGAAACTCGTAGAGAAGGGGGCGCAAGATGGGGGATCCGGTTTGGCTGGACTCCCAAAAGAGGCTGTAGAGGTAGGGCAGCAGCTGGTAACGCAACTGAATGGCCTGCCGGCAGATGGTTTCCACTTCGAGGCCAAAGCTCCAGGGCTCGTGGGGGCGGGTGCCCAGGGCGCTGTGGCCGCGCATGAGGGGGTAAAGAATTCCCATTTGCATCCAACGGGCAAACAGCTCGGGAGTGGCATTGCCACCGAAGCCGCCGATGTCCGCGCCGACAAAGCTAACTCCCGACAGGCCCAGGTTTAGGAGCATGGGCAGGGACATCTCCAGGTGTTCCCAGGAGGATTGGTTGTCGCCTGTCCAGACGGCAGCCCAGCGCTGGATCCCAGCAAAGCCGGAGCGAGTCAGCACGAAGGGGCGCCGGTTGGGGTTGAGCTGTTCCAAGCCTTCACGGGAAGCGCGTGTCATCAGCAGGCCGTACAGGTTGTGAACTTCGGCGTGGGTGGTGGGTTCGTCGGGTGGGCCTTGGGGGGCATCGAGGGGGATATCGACGATCTGGCCGCCGTCTCCAAAGGGGCGGTCGTTGAGGGCCGGCTCGTTCATGTCGTTCCAGATGCCATCCACACCGGCTTGGGTGAGAACCCGTTGCCAGGATCCCCACCACTGCCGCACTCCGGGGCGCAAGAAGTCGGGGAAGAGGACTTTGCCTGGCCAAACGTAGCCATGGAAGAGGTGGCCGTCGGCGCGGCGGATAAAGAAATCCTGGGCCAAGCCCTCGTCGAAGACGGCGTAGTCGGCTTCGGGCTCGAACTTGACGCCGGGATCCACAATGGCTACCACCCGGAAGCCAGCCTCGTGGAGTTGGGCCATGAGCCGGGCCGGTTCGGGGAAGCGGCGGGGATCCCAGGTGAAGACGCGGTAGCCGCGCATGTAGTCGATATCCAAGTAAATGACGTCGCAGGGGATCTGCCGCTGGCGAAATTGCTGCGCAACGGTTTGAACCTGGGCGGCGCTGGCGTAGCTCCAGCGGCACTGTTGGTAGCCCAAGGCCCAGAGGGGAGGAAGGGGAGGCCGCCCAGTGAGTTGGGTGTAGGTCTCGAGCACCAAGGCCGGGGTGGGGCCGTAGATCAGGTAGTAATCCAGCTCGGGGGCGCGCACCTCGATGGCCCACTGCTCGGGATCGATCTGGCCCAGGTCGAACTGGCTCCAGTGGGTGCAGTGCAGGAAGAGCCCGTAGCAGAGGTTGGGGCGAAGAAACAGGGCGAAGGGAATGGCCTGGTAGAGATTGTCGCTGTGGGCGTCGTAGTTCCAGCAGTCGCGAGTCCAGTGGCTGTAGCGCCGACCCCGTTTGTTGAGTAGCCCCGCCCGTTCCCCTAGGCCATAGATGTGCTCGGCAGGGTGGAGGTGTTTGACCAGGCGGATGCTATCGGATCCCCAGGTAAGCCCAGAGGAGACATCGGCGCAAAACTCTTGCCCTTGAGAGTCTTGAAAACTGAACCGGAGGGGATCCCGATCGATCTGAACTTGCACCTGGGAGGTGGACAGGTGGATTTGGGTGGAGCTTTCCTGCAGTTCAAAGGGAGCCGGCGGCCACTCTTCATCGGCTGGAGCCACATCCCAGGAACGACGGGGCAAAAACGCTCCGCTGGGGCTAAAGCGCAGCCGAAACAGACGGGGGGTGAGCACCTGCATAGACCAGCGGCCCTGGGCACAGATGAGGTGGATCCCTCTGGAATGGGGCTGGAGCTGCTGCAGGGATCCGCAGGTTGGCCTTTGGGGCGGGCGGGCGGGGGATTGGCCGTTCGCGCCCGCGGGATCGAGTCCCAAGATCTCGCCAGGTTCCAGCATGCTTTGGAGACAGATTGCTGCTCTCAAGGCTAGCCTATGGCCGGGAGGGGACAGGGGGTTGCCCACTCTGGTCCGCAGTGGGTTTTACCCTCATCGGTACCCATCTCCAGAAGAGCAGCGGTAATAATCGACTAGCTCAGACCCCAGAATCCATCGCGAAAACGAGGCGGCAATGGCCATGAGGATCCCGGCGAGCAAACTTCTCTCCGCGCTACTGCTTTTGGGAGGGTTGTCCGCCCCCCCTGCCGTGGTGGCCTATCCGGTCAGCCCGGAGATGGTGATGGCCCTGCAACGGGGGGAGCATGCCCAAGCCCTACCCAGAGCCAGAACAGAGCAGCGTTTTCGGGTCGTGACTCTGGCAACCGGGCTGGAGCATCCCTGGGGGATGGCCTTTCTGCCAGATGGGACAATCGTGGTAACCGAACGACCAGGCCGGCTGCGCCGGGTTACCGACCAGGGGTTGGATCCCCAGCCCATAGCCGGTGTGCCAGAAGTATTTGCCCGCGGACAGGGGGGCCTGCTGGACATTGCCTTGCACCCTAATTACGCGGAGAACGGCTGGATTTACCTGTCCTATGCCGCTCCTGGGCCGGGCGGCGGGGGAACCCGAGTGGCGCGGGCCCGCTTGGGGGAGAAGGGACTCCAGGATCTGGAGGTGATTTTCGACATGGAGCGCAAGACCCCCGCTCAACAGCACTTTGGCTCCCGCCTGGCCTTTGATGAACAGGGATTTCTCTACATCAGCACCGGCGACCGCGGAGAGCGGCATCGGGCCCAGGATCTGGGGGATGCTGCCGGCAAGGTGTTGCGCGTCACTGATTCAGGAGGGATCCCGGCGGACAACCCATTTGTCGGCCGAGCGGGGGCTTTGCCGGCAATTTTTACCTACGGCAACCGCAACATTCAGGGAATGGCCCGCCACCCTGAAACAGGGGCAATTTGGTCCCATGAACATGGGCCGCAGGGTGGGGACGAGATCAACATCTTGGCCCCCGGCGTCAACTACGGCTGGCCCCTAATCACCCACGGTCGAGAATATACGGGAGAACCCGTCGGCCAAGGACTGGCGGCAGCTCCCGGCTTGGCTTCCCCTCTGCTGCACTGGACGCCCTCTATCGCTCCTTCTGGCATGACTTTCTACACGGGAGAGGCTTTCCCAGAATGGCGGGGCAACCTGTTTGTGGGGGCGCTGGCCGGGCAACACTTGGCCCGTCTGGTACTGGATGGAGAGCGCGTGGTGGCAGAAGAGCGTCTCTTAGAGGGGGCGGTGGGCCGCATTCGCGATGTGCGGCAGGGGCCGGATGGACTCCTTTACCTGTTGACGGACGCCCCGAATGGATCCCTGCTGCGCCTGGAGCCAGCACCCTGAAGGCATCGGCTTAGGAGATGACGGAAACTATCCTGCTCCCGCTGGGCAGCTCTTTGGCGGGACAGGGACTTTCCCCAGAGTAGGGCCTGGGAACTCAAAAGCTGAGGCTCTCCCAGGAGACGTTAATGTCTTCCAAAAGCAGCGACTTGTTGTAAATCTGCAGGATGATCAACAGGAAGACGGCAAATAGGGCCATGAAGACCGCCATCAGGGGCGTGGTGCCCCAGCCGGGAGCCACTTTGCCGTATTCCGAGTTGAGAGGACGCAGCAGATCGCCCAGTTTGGTACGAATGGCCATAGGTTCTCGCTTAGAAACCGAACACGTTGACGAAGTCGAAGATAGCAGGCTCGAAGGCGGATCCCTGGTGCTCAGCACCGCCAAAGCAGCCGCCTTTTAAAATCACGCTATCAGAATCTGGCCGAACCTTTTTGTCTTGGGCAATGAATTGTAAACTTGTGTAATACTGTAGTCGAATACTCTCAGGATCAAAGACAACGATATGGAGCCCACCTTTTCCCTGATTGTGGCGATTGCGGCAGTTACCATCTGCATCACTGCGTTTGCCATCTACACGGCCTTTGGCCCCCCTTCCAAGGACTTGCAGGATCCCTACGAGATGCACGAGGATTAAGGCCTGTCGTTGGGATATCTGGGTAAATGTCTGCTCGGTTGACCCCCCGTCTCTCCTTTCACAAGTACCAGGGGTTGGGGAACGATTTTATCTTGGTGGACAACCGCTGGCAGTCTCAACCCTGCTTGAGCCCGGAAGAGGCCGTCGCCCTTTGCAATCGCCGCTTTGGGGTAGGAGCCGATGGGGTTATCTTCCTGCTGCCGGGGCAGGAGGGGGCAGATTTCAGCATGCGCCTCTTCAACAGCGACGGTTCCGAGGCGGAGATGTGCGGCAATGGGATCCGCTGTTTGGCCCGCTTTCTGCAGGACTTGGGCATCCCAGGTCGGGATGGGGCTTACCAGATCCACACCTTGGCGGGACGGATCGTGCCGCAGGTGCGGGCAGATGGGCTGGTCACGGTGGACATGGGGATCCCTCGCCTTTTGGCCAGGCAGATCCCCACCACCTTGGCCGAACCCGAGGAGAAGGTCATTCGGCAGCCGCTTGCAGTGGCCGGGCGAGAGTGGCGGGTGACGGCGGTGAGCATGGGCAACCCCCATTGTGTGGTCTTCCTGGAAGAAGAGGGATCCCTGGAGGAGCTGGACTTGGCAGCTGTGGGCCCCCTGTTTGAGCATCATCCGGCCTTTCCTGAGCGCACCAACACCGAATTTGCGCAGGTGCTCAGCCCGACTTGTCTGCGCCTACGGGTTTGGGAGCGGGGAGCAGGGGCAACGCTGGCTTGTGGGACGGGTGCCTGTGCTGTTTTGGTGGCTGCTGTTTTGGAGGAGCGCGCAGAATCGCAAGCTACAGTAGAACTGCCGGGAGGAAATCTGGAAATTCGCTGGGATCCGAGCACACAGCACGTGTGGATGACCGGCCCTGCCCTACACGTCTTCAGCGGCACCACTGCCGGTTGAGAACTAGGCTCCCAGACCCAACAGGAGGATGGCCAGGAGGCCGAGGATCCCATAGGCAACGCTCCAGCCCTGCCGCCAGATCAGCGCCACTGCCAGGCCCAATAAGACCAAGCCTAAGCCCAGGCCAAGGCGGAGAAATAGAGGGTGTACAAACTGGCTGAGGGAGCGTTTGAGCCAGGGGAAGATCACCCCCAAGGCGAAGGCCAGTCCTACGGGGATCCAATCGATCCAACCTGTCTGCTCCCAGCCCCCCAACAGGTAAAAGCCGCCCAGACAAAGGCCCAGGCAGAAAAACAGCACCCGCATGCCGGGATAGTCTTGTCGATAGTTGAAAGCAAGGCTTCGGAGCTCCTTGGGGTGGGCCAAGACCAATGGCTCTACAGCAAAGCTTTCGCTCCACTCCGGCGCTTCTTCAGTTTGTCCGCGGCACCAAAGGTAAACGTTGACCTTGCGCAACCCTTGCAGCAGAGAGGCTTCCACCGCACTGCGCACCACCTCCATCACCTGCAGGGTATCCACCACATCGCCCGGCAGCCGTTCCAGCAGCACGTTGAGAACAGGCCCCTTCAGCTCGGCTCGGCCAAACAGCCGCAAGTTGGCAAGCTTGTAATCGAGGATTTGGTTCAAGATTTTGAGCTGGCGGCGCATGGGATCCCGTAAACAGTGAACCGTCGTTCGAATGGTTGACTTCAAGCTTCAACATGACCGGTATGACCAGTTTAATGGCTTGGGCCAGAGCAGCAGAGGAGAGGCGTTGCCGGTGTGAAAGGGAAGTGGGACTATCCCATGAGGGTGCGAATGCACCGGCGAATGCTGAGGTTGGATTGCTCCAAGTCGGCAAATCCGCTCAGAAGAGTTCCCTGGCCGTCCAACAGCAACAAAACAGCCTGGCGGCGAAAATTGATCCCAGGCAAAGCTGCAGCGGCTATTTCTTGCAGCTTCTGGATGGTTGCTCCCTCAAAATCGACCGAGACATACACAAACGGAGAAACCAGGCGGGGATCCGTCGGTACACTCTCCCGGATGGCCTGCAAAACCAAGTGGCGCACCAGCAGCAGCCCCCTGCCATCCACCAGCACGATCTGGCGCAGCCGAGGGTTTTGCCCAAACTCCAGGGCCAAACTTTTGGAGAGGGCTTCCGATTGCGAGCGGGTTTGGCTGTTGGTCAGGATCAGCGCTTGAATGCCCTCATACCGACTTAGGTCAAGCCGATCCCCAGAAACGCTTTCCACCTTGAGGTCAAGAGATGTTTTGGGGTTGCCGTTGCTGGGGCAGTTGCCAGCTTGGGCGGGATCGAACGCACCTTGAGAAAGCAGGGCAAGGGTGGCAAACCCCAAAGCCACAAGTCTCTTTTGAACGCAAAGCCAGCAGCGGTTAGCCGGGGCACAGCAGCAGGACAGCACTCGGTTCATGGCGGGGAGCTCTGGAGCGGGCCGGCCAAATCTTAACCGATCTTCATCTTTGGTGCTCCAAAATGCCCTCTGGGCTTCTCATCCCCATTGGGTTGGTGCCCATAATGGAAGGCAGTTTCTGGTTTGCTGGCCATGACTCACGCCTCTTTGCTGGATGCCCTCAACCCTTCTCAACGGCAAGCGGTGCAACACTTTTGTGGCCCGCTGCTGGTGGTGGCGGGGGCAGGTTCCGGCAAGACGCGCGCCCTCACCCACCGCATTGCCTACCTGGTTCGCCACTATCGGGTGGATCCAGGAGAAATTTTGGCCGTGACCTTCACCAACAAGGCCGCCCGTGAGATGAAAGAGCGCATTGAGCAGCTCTTTGCCGAACAAGAAGCTCAAGAACAATTTGGGATCCCCTTAGAGGAATTGGAGCCGGCCCAGGCAACGCGACTAAAATCTGCTGTTTACCACCGCTGGATTAAGCCTCTTTGGATTGGCACGTTCCACAGCTTATTTGCCCAGATCCTGCGCCTGGAGATCGAAAAATATCAGGATCCCAAGGGGCGCAAGTGGACTCGCCACTTCTCGATCTTCGATGAATCAGATGCCCAATCTCTGGTGAAGGAGATTGTAACCAAGCAACTGAACTTGGATGAGCGCAAGTTTGACCCAAGGTCGGTACGCTACGCCATTAGCAATGCCAAAAACCAAGGTTGGACTCCTGCCGACCTGGAGCGCAATCAGCCCAACTTCCGTGGCCGTACCATTGCCCAAGTTTACGAAATCTATGAAGACCAACTGGCAGCCAACAATGCTCTGGACTTTGATAACTTGATTTGGATACCAGTGCAGCTTTTTCGACAAAACGAGCAGGTGTTGGCTTACTGGCACCAACGATTTCGACACATTTTGGTGGATGAATACCAAGACACCAACCGCACTCAGTATGAGTTGATTCGTCTGTTGGCCACCAACGGCGAGACCTGCAGATCTCGGTTGGATTGGAGAAACCGATCGATCTTTGTGGTGGGAGATGCCGATCAAAGCATCTATCGGTTTCGCGGGGCAGATTTTACCATTTTGCTGGAGTTTCAAGAGACCTTTGGAGATGGTCTCCCGGATGATGATACCCGCACCATGATCAAGCTGGAGGAGAACTATCGCTCTACAGCTACCATTCTGCAGGCAGCTAACGCTCTCATCGAGAAAAATACAGAGCGCATTGATAAAGTTCTCAGGCCAACCCGTCAGCAAGGAAATCCGATTCTTCTTCATCAGGCGGATGATGAGATTGCAGAGGCCGAGTTTGTCGTCAATACCATCCGACGATTACACGGCCAAAATGCCAATGCTTTTTCCTGGGGAGATTTTGCCATTCTCTACCGCACCAACGCTCAATCCCGTCCTTTTGAAGAGGTCTTGCTGCGGTGGGGGATCCCTTACACCGTGGTGGGCGGACTGCGATTTTACGACCGCAAAGAAATTAAGGATGTCCTAGCCTATTTACGGGTTGTGGCCAACCCTGCCGACTCCTTTAGCCTGCTGCGAATTATTAACGTGCCGCGCCGTGGCATCGGCAAATCCACCCTGGACAAGCTGACCGAAGCGGCGGCTGCTCTAAACGTGCCTTTGTGGGCAATTCTCAGCGACGAAACCTCTGTAAGTAGCTTGGTGGGTCGTTCGGCTAAGCCTGTCATTCAGTTTGCTCAGTTGATTCAGCACTGGCATCGACAGGCTTCTCAAACCTCAGCCGCCACCCTTATCGAAGGGCTGCTGCGGGATTCCGGTTATTTGGAGGATCTCAAGGCGCAGGGTACAGACGAAGCCGAAGAAAGAGCGGCCAACGTGATGGAACTTTACAATGCCGCCCGCCAATTCGAGGAAGAACAGGAGGATCCCAGCCTTGAGGCTTTTTTGAGCAATGTGTCTTTGGCTTCCGACTTGGACAACCTTCAGGAAGGCGCTGAGAAAGTTTCGCTAATGACGTTGCACTCTTCCAAAGGTTTGGAGTTTCCTGTTGTGTTCTTGGTGGGGGTGGAACAGGGTCTATTTCCCAATTTCCGGGCTTTGGAGGATCCCGCTGCTTTGGAAGAAGAGCGACGCCTTTGCTACGTGGGCATTACCCGTGCCCGTGAGCAGTTGTATATCAGCCACGCCAGGGAAAGGATGCTCTACGGCAACCGCGAACCAGCTATTCCTTCGGTATTTTTAAGTGAACTGCCCCAAGAGTTAATCGAATTCGACAGACGCGGAGCCGTTTCTCGACAGCTCTCCCACGGCAGTGGACTGTCCCTTTCAGATGCACCCAAGGCCAGGCCCAATCGCCGCCAAAGCCGTTCAGAACAGTGGGCGATTGGAGATCGTTTGCAACATCCCCAATTCGGACAAGGCCAGATTACCCATGTGTTCGGCAGTGGTGAACGGGTCACGATTGCGGTGAGGTTTCCCGCTATCGGTCAACAGAAAATCTTGGATCCCCGTATCGATCCTATTCAAAAGCTTAGCTAGGCGGCTGAACTCGGAAGGGCTCCAGCGATGAAGAGAGGCAAAGGGAAGTGCTGTAGAAGTCCGTAGCTCATTCGAGATTGCCTTGCCGTTGACGTCGTTGGTGATCCCTTGCTTTATATGTGTTTGCTTTATATGTGTTGCTGCACGACGGGGAAAGCAAAACCTCAGCTCCCCCTTTCCCTGATTTGACCGTTGCCCAACCCTCGACCTTACCTCTGCCCCCTCGTCACTAATTGCTTGTAATTGCTTGACTACCCGGTCTTGGGATCCCTCGCCAGGCTTAACCCAGTCGGCTGGGACTGAGTTGTCTCGGCTCTGTCCGGTACCAGGCGCAGGGGCGGGCCAAAGCGGCCAACCGCTACAGTGTTGTTCAGGGCCGGGATCTGGCGGATGGATCCCTGGCGTAGGCAGCGGTGTAGACGGCGCAGCAGGAAGAGGTCGGCTTCGGAGCACTCCTCTCGAAATAGCCTCACGTTGAGTTCGTGTTCCTGAGCAGCGGTGAGCAAACCGGTCATCATGGCGGTTTGAATGATCTGCTGCACGGTTATGGTTGTCGCTTCATCCATAGGTTTAGGCGATTGGATGGAGACCTTTTGCTGCTCTTATTCTCGACAAATCCCTCTGATATTGACTCCGCCAAATAGCGGATTCGATATGCGCGCTTTGTCATCTTTCCCAATGTTCAGGAAATAGGGCTTTCCAGGTATCCATTGACTTTCTGATCCATCCAGATCCTATTCAGGCGAAAAGCTTGAAATCCTTGCTTCACAAGCCTTTCCAATCGAAGTGGGAGTAGAGCCAACAATTGGATACGTAGGGATCCCATCCTCACTGCAGTACAAAATTAGACTCAACAGTGAGTTGCTTGAACTTGCCAAAGAGGTGCTGATCCCATGATTTTTCGAGCTGTTGTTTGAGGCCGTAACAGATATCTGTGGCAATACGGAACTGAGAAGCGATGTTCGTCACCGACAAATGGCGTAGGGTTGCTTGGCTTTTTGTCTGTACCTTGTCGGCAATGAAGGCATAGAGGATGAGCAACAGCCTTGTGTTAGGGTGGGGGCATTCTAGGGTGGCAATGGGCTGTGTCAGAAACTCCACAAAAAGTCGGCTGTGCTGTCCCTCTGGGCTGCTGTGGCTGCGGCTGTTTGGGCCTGCTGGCGGTGCTGGGCTTGGGGCTGGCGGGGGCAGGGATCCTAGTCTGGAATGGGATCCGCACTTCGGGTGCCTATCGCACCTACCAATTGGCGGTGGAGCAGCTCAAACAAAATGCTGTGGTGGTGGAACGTCTGGGGGAACCCTTGAGGCCGGGATGGCCCTCGCGGCTGCGTTTTCAGGAAGATGAGGAAGCCGGTTGGGTGTGTCTGTTCTTTTTAATTACAGGGGCCCAGCGCACCGGCGATGTGGTGGTGGAATCGGAGCGGGGCATGGCCGGCTCGGCATGGCAGTTGCGCCATCTGCAAGTGAAAGTTGACGGGGATCCGCAGGCCATTCAGGTCATCGAGGGGGAATCTCGGTGTGAAAAGGAAGAGTCGGATGGAGAAGCCCTGCCCCTGCAGCCAGAAGGCGACATCTAGGTAGCCGGATATGCTCAGCCGCGGGTAGAGTCAAAAGGACTCCGTCCCGCTGACGCGAACGGTTGTGGCCTTGGATCCCTATGCGGTCGCTCCCTTACCTGCGCTTGCTGCTGCTGTTGGCGCTGTTGGCCTCGTTCACCGGCCTGATCGTTTGGCTAATCCAATCGTTTCTCGATCTGTACTACGCCACCCGCTACCACCCGATTTTGGGGGGGCTGTTGATTGGGGTGCTGGTGCTGCTGCTGCTGGTGTTTTTGGCCGCTGCCATCTACTACTTGTTTCTGTTTCGCCAACCCGCCCCCAGCAGGAGACCCCCTGCCTTGCCGGAGACGGCTTTGGAAAAGCGGAAAGCGGCGCAACAGAACTTGGCTCAACTGGAGGCGCAGCTAGCGCAAATCCAGGATGAAGTGGCGCGGGCAGCGCTGGCGGAGCGGTCGGCTCTGCTGGCCCAACAGTTGGCCCAGCCCCAGCTGAAGGTGGTGGTCTTCGGCACTGGGTCGGCGGGCAAGACTTCTTTGGTCAACGCGCTGCTGGGGCGGCGGGCGGGGGCGGTGGGGGCCACTCTGGGCACCACCCAGGCGGTGGCTTGTTACGATTGGAACTTGCCTGGGATCCCGCAGCCGGTGCAGATCCTGGATTGCCCCGGCATTTTGGAGATCGGCCCGGCAGGGGTGATGCGGGAACAGGAGGCGCAAGCCCAAGCCCAAGCTGCCGATCTGCTGCTGGTGGTGGTGGATGGGGATCTGCGCCAGTCAGAGGTGGATCCCTTGCGCCGGTTGATCGCCCTGGGCAAGCGGGCCTTGCTGATCCTGAACAAAGCGGATCGCTACACCTCAGAAGAACGGCAGATCCTCTTGCAACGCCTGCGGGAGCGGGTCTACCCCCTGATTCCACCTCAGGATGTGTTGATAGCTGCCGCTGCTCCAGCCCCTGTGCGGGTGGGATCCCAAACCTGGCGACCGGAGCCGGATGTGGCCGCCGTGCGGGATCGCGTGCAGGCGGTGCTCTATGCCGAGGGGGGATCCCTGGCCTTGGACAATGCCCTGCTGCAATCGCAACAGTTGGGGGAAGAGGCCAAGCGGATTCTCCAAGCCCAACTGCGCCGCCAAGCCGAGGAAGTGATCGATCGCTTTCAGTGGATTGTTACAGGAGTGGTGTTCGCCAACCCCATCCCGGCGGTGGATCTGCTGGCCATTGCCGCCATCAACGCCCAGATGGTGGTGGAACTGGGATCCCTTTACGGCTGCAAGATGGATCTGCAGCAGGGGCGGGAGCTGGCCTTGTCTCTGGCCAAAACCTTAGCCGGCTTGGGCTTGGTGGAAGGAGCGATCCAACTGACCACGGGGATCTTGGCCACCGTTGCCGAGGTAAGCGTCGTCGGTTTTCTGGCGACAGCCCCCATTCAGGCGGCCAGCGCCGGCTATCTCACCCGCATTGCCGGCAAGAGCTTCATTGAGTACTTCCAGCACAACCAAAGCTGGGGAGAAGGGGGGATGCAGGCGGTGGTCAAAGCCCAGGTGCAAAATACCCAAAAATCCGGTTGGCTCAAAGAGTTTGTCCGCGAGGCTTCCCGGCGCATCTTCCGAAATGGGATGGCCAACCCAAGGGATCCCTAATGGCCGCTCAGGGCAATATCCGTCGGCATGAAGGCCAGCTTCAGTTGCGCCACATAATCGGCGTAGCTCAGTGCCGGCCCAGTGTCCCAATCCGCCAAGCCATGCATGCACTTCGACCATTGAATGAAGGCGGCAGGATAGATATAGGCCAAACTGGGATCCTGCAAAACCTCTTTGGGCAGTGGAGAGGCCGACTTCAGCACTGCCAACAGAGCCGGCGGCTTGTGGAGAATCACGCGCGTGGCCTCAATCTGCTCTGGGGAAACCCTAAACTTGGTGGCGATAAACGGGATCACTCTGGAAATGGCCATCACCCAACACCAACCTCGCCTGTAGAGGTAGGTTGCCCCCAAGCCGAGGGGCTGGCCTCAGGGATCCTACGGAGAGCGGAAAAGGAGTGATGAACATTGGCGAGGATGGCCGTGGGCGGGCCTGGGATCCCCTTGCTTGGAGCCGCTGCTCCTCGTTATCCTAGTAAAGCTGAAAAATCTGGGGAAACAGTGAGCCGTGGCTAAAAAGAGCATGATCGAGCGGGAGAAAAAGCGCCAACGCTTGGTCGAGAAGTATCGGGAGAAGCGCCAACAACTGAAAGCGGCCATGGCCGATCCCAACATCGACCAGGCCACCCGCATGGAGCTACACGCCCAACTGCAAAAACTCCCTCGGGCCAGCTCGCCCACACGCCTGCGCAACCGCTGCTGGAAAACCGGGCGTCCCCGGGGTTACTTCCGCGATTTCGGCCTGTGCCGCAACAGCCTGCGGGAAATGGCCCACAGAGGCTTATTGCCAGGTGTGGTCAAGTCTAGCTGGTAGTTGCCTGGCCTTCGCCGCTTGGTTATGCAGCCAAAACACCCTTTTGAGAGATCCTGAGTGGGCCTGCAACCTTTCCAGCTCTGCGACGAAGATCTCACCCCTGCAATGGCAAAGGCCCTGGCCGGGGAACCCCACTTGGCCGTGGATACGGAGACGATGGGGTTGATCCCGCAGCGGGACAGGCTTTGCGTGGTGCAAATCGCCAACTCCGCCGGTGAGGTGGTGCTGTTGCGGCTGAGCCGTGGAGTAAAGCAGGCCCCCCTTCTGGCGGGGCTGCTGACGGATCCCAACATTGAAAAGATTTTCCACTACGCCCGCTTTGACCTGGCGATGCTGCGCTATCACCTGGGGATCCGGGCGTGGCCCGTCTTTTGCACCAAAATTGCCAGCAAACTGGCCCGCACCTACACCAGCAAGCATGGCCTCAAGGATGTGGTGAGCGAGCTGTGCGGGGTCGAACTCAACAAAACTGCCCAAAGCTCCGATTGGGGAGCCGTCCACGCGCTATCCGCCGAACAACTGGAGTATGCCGCCAACGATGTTCGCTATTTGATTCCGGTTCGCCACAAGTTGGCGGAGATGTTACGGCGGGAAGAACGCTGGGAGTTGGCGCAGCAGTGTTTCCAACATTTGCCTACTTTGGTAGAGCTGGATCTGTTGGGCTTCAGTAACGTCTTCGAACATCAGTAGGCGGGGCTTTACTTGATAGACAGTCACCGAATTTTCGGGCTGGAGGCCCGCACCATAGCCGCAGGCTTGGTGTCGGGAGGAAAGTCCTCCTCTATATAGGTTTGCTGGTCAAAGTCTGGATGAGCTACGATAGGCCCATGAGCCAGACTATATCGGTACGTTGCAAGCTGATAGTCCCTGTAGAGTTGCGTCAAGAGATTGACCGCACCTTGCAGAGATTTGCTGACGCTTGTAACCAGATCTTGGATACCGCCAAGCGCGAGAAGTGCTGGAATACCGCCAAACTGCACCACTTGGTCTATCGACCGGTAAGAGCGGCTACGGGGCTGAAGGCTAATCACGTCTGTCAAGCGCTCCGCCGTGTGATTAGCAACGCCAAAGCGGTGAAGCAAGTCCACAAGTTCCGCCCCACCAGTCTGACTTTGGACGCTCGTACTTTTAAGTACCGAGAGTCTGAACAGACTGTTGGTGTGACCCTGATAAGCGGGCGAGTCTGGCTCAAGCTCAAGATCGGTGGCTACCAGATAGCGCTTCTGCGAGGCCAGAAGCCAACAAGCGCAACCCTGTCTAAGACCAAGCAAGGGGACTACTACATCAACATTGCTGTTGAGCTGGATACTCCCCCGACTGGCAAAACTCCCAAGGTAATCGGAGTTGACTTGGGCAGGCGGGATATCGCCACCGCTAGCAACGGACGCTCTTGGAGTGGAGAGCACATCCAGGCCGTCCGTGACCGGTTCAGCCGTGTACGCGCCAAGGTTCAATCCAAACGCACTCGCAGCTCTAGGAG